>DSEL01000013.1 GCA_011056645.1 Candidatus Atribacteria bacterium | reverse complement strand
TCTATTCCCGAAGAACGAATGCGAGATGGTGCAATACAAAAATTTACGGTGGAGGAAAACCTGATTCTTAAAGACCATATACACGCACCTTATACCGAGGGGATATTTATGAATTTCGAAAACATTGCCCGGGAAAGCGAACGCTTGATAAGTGATTTTGATATCAGGACTCCTTCCCGCTATACTTCCTTAAAAAGCTTATCCGGCGGAAATATCCAGAAATTAATCCTGGCACGAGAACTCTCCCGAAAACCCGTTGTTCTGATTGCCTCCCAACCAACCCGCGGCTTAGACGTCAGCGCTACGGAATATATTCATCGGCAATTGATTGAACAGAGGGCAAAATTAAAAACAGCCACTCTTCTTATTTCTGATGACCTTGATGAAATTTTATCACTCTCTGACCGAATTGCGGTTATTTACGAGGGCAAGATAATGGGAGTGGTAAAACGAAACGAAGTTAGTGTTGGAGAGTTGGGCATGATGATGGGAGGAGAAAAAATATCAAGAAACGGTTCTCTTGACACTAATTAATTCTAAAACATATTCTTAGGATCATTGACAAAAAATGAATTATTGTGTATGCTTACCTTTAATAATAGGTCATAATAGTAGTTAATAAATAAAATGAATGATTTATAGAAAATGAGATCCTTTATAAGGAGATTCTTTAGTGTTTAAGTCTATTATATGTAAGCTTTTAGAAATAAAATACCCGCTTATTCAAGGAGGGATGGCCTGGATTGCCGATGCCGAACTGGCTTCAGCTGTATCCAATGCCGGTGCTTTGGGAGTTATTGCAGCTGGTTATGCCCCGGGTGAATGGATTAGAGAAGAAATTCGAAAAACAAAGAAATTAACCGAAAAACCCTTTGGACTTAACATTATGCTCTTAAATCCCAATGCTGATGAAATTGCTCAGATAGCTGTTGATGAAGGAATAAAAGTAATCATTACCGGTGCAGGTAATCCCGGTAAATATATGAAAATGTGGAAGGAAAATAATATTTTGGTATTTCCGGTAATTCCTTCGGTTGCTCTTGCTGTGCGAATGGAAAGAGCAGGGGCAGATGCAGTGATTGCAGAAGGTAATGAAGCTGGGGGACATGTAGGAGAATTAACCACCATGTCTCTTATTCCTCAAGTAGCAGATGCCATAAATATTCCCGTTTTAGCTGCCGGAGGGATTGCCGATGGTCGCGGTTTAGCGGCTTCCTGGATGTTAGGAGCTTCAGGCTTTCAAATGGGTACAAGATTTTTAGTAGCCCATGAATGCAATGTTCATAGGAGCTATAAACAAAAAATAATTGATGCCAAAGATACCAGCACAATAGTTACCGGAAGGCCAACCGGTCACCCGGTTAGGATAATAAAGAATAGACTGGCCAGGGATTTTCAAGAGTTGGAAAAAAGAAATGCCCCTTTAGAAGAATATGAAGAGTTAGGAAAAAATTCGCTTTATCGAGCAGTTCGAGAAGGAGATATGGATTTTGGTTCGATAATGGCCGGACAATCAGCCGGTTTGGTGAAAAAGGAGCAAACTTGCAAAGAGATAATTGAAGAAATATTTTTGGAAGCAAGAAAAATAATTCTCGAAAAAAGTAAACTAATTTAGTAATATTCTATCGATATTAAGAAGATAGTGATAGTTAAGGAATGCGATATTACTTTTATTAAATAATGATATATCTACAAAGGAGTTAACCGGATGAATTTCCAAAAAATTTCCCCATTAAGAATAGGTAACTTAGAAGCAAAAATTCCTATTATTCAAGGTGGAATGGCGGTGGGAATTTCTTTATCAGGCTTAGCATCCGCTGTGGCAAATGAAGGTGGTATTGGAGTTATTGGAACCGCCGGGATAGGTATGCTTGAACCTGATGCGGTTAAAAATTTTACTGAAGCGAATAAAAGGGCTTTACGTAAAGTAATAAGAAAAGCCCAGAAGATGACCAGGGGTATTATCGGGGTAAATATCATGGTTGCTCTTTCGGATTTTTATGATATGGTTAAGATTACAATAGAGGAAAAGGTAGATTTAATATTTATTGGAGCAGGGTTGCCCCTAAGAGGTCTGGAAATGTTAGTGCCTGATAAATTAAAAAAGATTAAAACTAAAATTGTTCCTATTGTTTCATCTTCGCGAGCTGCAAAAATTATTTTTCAATACTGGAAAAAAAATTATAAATATGTGCCTGATGCTGTTGTTGTTGAAGGACCTTTGGCCGGTGGACACCTGGGTTTTAGAAAAGAACAAATTATTAATCAGGATTTTACTTTAGATAGAATATTGCCTGAAGTGATTTCTGTGATACAGCCTTATGAGAATGAATTTAGTAAACATATCCCGATAATTGCCGCAGGCGGTATTTATACCGGTGCAGATATTTACCGGTATATTCAATTAGGAGCTAAAGGGGTGCAGATGGCTACCAGGTTTGTAGCCACTTATGAGTGTGATGCTTCTATCAAATTTAAAGAAGCCTACCTGAAATGCCAAAAAGATGATTTAATGATAATTGATAGTCCGGTTGGCTTACCGGGAAGGGCAATAAAGAACAAATTCCTGGAAGAGGTTTCATCTGGCATTAGAAAACCTTTTAAGTGTCCCTGGAAATGTTTAACGACTTGTAATTTTAAAAATTCACCTTACTGTATTGCTCTTGCTCTATTTAATGCCCAACAGGGAAAATTAGATGAAGGATTTGCTTTTGCCGGAAGCAATGCTTATCGGGCGGATAAGATTGTTTACGTCAAGGAACTGATGGCAAATTTATTAGAAGAATATGAAAAAGCCTCATCCAATGATCATTGATTCATTCCTGCTTGTAATTTTTCTATTTTATTTTTTTAATCACCGGTAAAATATCTTTTCATTTTTATTATATTTAATTAAGGTGTGAATAATATGATGATTCCAAAAGTAGTGGGAATTGTAGGTAGTCCCCGGAAAGAGATGAATACTGACACCTTTGTAACGAATGCCCTGAAGGGTGCCCGGTCCGTTGGTGCAGAAACAGAGAAGATCTACCTCAATGATCTGGAAATAAAACCCTGCCAAGCTTGTGACAGGTTTCCCGCTCCTGATTACTGTTTCTATCGAGATGGAATGGAAAAAATTTATGACGCGCTGGAAACTGCTGATGCTCTGGTTATTGGGGCGCCTGCCTATTTTGGTACCTTTAGCGCTCAATTGAAATTGCTCATTGATCGCTCAAATTGCCTTGCAGAGATGGTTACACTCCCTGATGGTAAATTAATATTCAAGACGAGGTTGGAGAAAAGAAAGAAAGGCCTCTTTATCTGGGTGGCGAACATTTCGAGAAATCCTGAACACGCACTGGAATCAATAAGAATCTGGTGCAAATATTTCGCTAATATTGAATTAGTAGATGCTTTAATTATTACGGAGTCTGACCGTGGAGAAGGGGCTAAAAAGCGGGAAGAACTGCTCCATAAAGCTTTTGAATTAGGGGTATCTTTGGGACGAGGGTAGAATCATAAAAATTAAAAAGATAATACGTTCAAAGAGAAAAAGCATTGCAATGCATATAAATAATGAAGCCTTATTGATAGTAAGAGCACCTTTTCATGTAAGTGAAGAAGCGATCAATCAAGTTGTTTTAAGATATAAAAAAAGGTTGGAGAAAATCCAAAAAGAAGTACAAGCCAGGAATTTGAAATTTAATAAAAAAGAATTTATTAACGGAGAAAGATTCCTTTATCTGGGGAATTATTTCCCTCTAAAGTTAGTGGATAATCAAGAGATACGGTTAAATTTTGAGAATGAATTTTTTCTTTCAAAAAAATATTTAGACTATGCAAAGGATATTTTTATTATTTGGTACAAAAGAAGAGCAAATGAAATCATTCCTCAGAGAGTTAGATTATATGCGCAAAAAAGGGGATTGGAATATAATAAAGTCAATATTACCCATGCGAAAAAGAGATGGGGTTCTTGCTCTCACCAAGGCAATTTAAGTTTTACCTGGCGGTTGATTATGGCTCCTTTACCTATTATCGATTCTGTTGTTGTTCATGAGCTCATACATCTTGAAGTAAAAAATCATTCAAAAGAATTTTGGGATAAAGTGAAAATCTTAGATCCGAAATATAGAGAACATAAAGAATGGTTAAAAAATAACGGATCTTTATTGAGGTTTGAATAAATGGGAAGAGGACGCAGGATATACAGAATATACATTATATACAGTATATAGAAATTTAATGACAGGGTGAAGGAGATATTTAATGTTCTTGCCTACCACCAGAGAAGAGATGAGAAAATTATCCTGGGATAGATTGGATGTAGTTATTGTAACCGGGGATACCTATATAGACAGTCCTTATATCGGAGCAGCCGTTATCGGGAAGGTACTTCAGGCGGCAGGATATAAGGTAGGCATTATTTCTCAACCGGACACGGAGAATGAGAAAGATATCACCAGACTGGGGGAGCCTGCTCTTTTTTGGGGAGTCACTGCGGGCTCGATTGATTCGATGGTAGCTAATTATACAGCTCTTAAGAAGAGAAGGAGGAAGGATGATTTTACTCCCGGAGGAAAAAATAACAAGAGGCCTGATCGGGCATCTATAGTTTATACTAACCTGATTAGAAAATATTTTAAAAATACTGTTCCAATTGTCCTGGGAGGGATAGAAGCCAGCCTACGCCGAATAGCCCATTATGATTATTGGGATGACAGGATAAGAAGAGCCATACTTTTTGATGCCAAGGCTGATATTTTAGTCTATGGCATGGGAGAGAAATCAATTTTAAAGTTAGCCGGCAATTTAAAAACCGGTAATGATTGGAAAAATATCAGGGGAATTTGTTATATATCTACACACCCCCGAGAAGAATTTATCATACTCCCTTCTTACCAGGAGGTTAAAGAAAATAAGAAAAAATTTGTTTCTATGTTTAATGATTTTTATTTAAATAATGACCCGCTAATCACTAAAGGATTATGTCAGCAGCAGGATAGCAGGTATTTAATTCAAAATCCACCAAGTTATCCTCTTAACCGAAAGGAGCTTGATGAGATTTACGATCTACCCTATGAAAGAGAAGTGCATCCTTATTATAGAAAAGAAGGAGAAGTAGAAGCTCTAAAGACCATAAAATTTTCTATTAGCTCTCATCGTGGTTGCTATGGGGAATGTAATTTCTGCTCCATAACGGTGCATCAGGGGAGGATTATACAGGACCGGAGTGAAAAGTCGATCTTAAAAGAAGTAAAATTATTGACTGAATTGGGAGATTTTAAGGGATATATTTTGGATGTGGGCGGGCCTACCGCCAATATGTACGGAATAGAATGCAGTAAGAAAATAAAGTCGGGAAGCTGTACTGATAAGAGATGCCTTTATCCCCAGATTTGTTCCAGCCTAAAGATAAATCATAAAAAACAGATGGAAATTTTAAAAAAGATAAGGCAGATTGAGGAAGTAAAAAAGGTCTTTGTCGCTTCAGGAATACGCTATGATATGTTATTGGGTGATCAAAAATATGGAGAAAAGTATTTACGCGAATTAGTTAAGTACCACATCTCCGGCCAGCTTAAAATTGCTCCGGAACATACGGAAATTAATGTACTGGAAAAAATGGGCAAACCCAACCAGGGATATTTAAAAAAATTTAGAGATAAATTTTTACAGATAAATAAAGAGCAAAAAAAGACACAATTTTTAACCTATTATTTAATTGTCGCTCATCCGGGATGCAGGGAAGGAGATATGGTCAGATTAAAAGAATATACCTCTAAAGAGCTAAAGCTCACTCCGGAACAGGTTCAGATATTTACTCCCACTCCTTCCACCTATTCAACTTTAATGTATTATACTGAAAGAGACCCTTTTACCGGAAAAGTAATTTACGTGGAGAAGGATTTAAAGAAGAAAGAAAGACAGAAGAAGATTTTGACAGAAAAGAAAAGTAAACTCCAATAAAAATTTTATTTTAAACGATAATACTATGGTAAAATTATAATCAACCATTGTACTTATTTTTTGTTGAAAAAGAGGATTTTTCAATATTTTATGGTAAGGAATGATAAAAGAACTCTTGAATTATGTTTGATAAGCTTGATAAAAATATTTAAGGAGGATTTGAAATGAATTTTGCTATCATTTACACCATCATTATATTATTACTGGGGATACCCTTTTTTATGACAAATTTTGCCAGGATAATACCCATAGGGGTTAGAATTTTTCCCCTTGTTGCGGCCATTTCTTTGCTTTGGCTGCACACTATTTTTTCAGACTAAAGGGCAGAATGGGCGTAATTGGGATTATTTTATTGATTCTATTTTACTTTTTAACTTATATTATCATCCTGCCTGCGGGTGCAGGTTCCGTGGTAGTTTCCATTTTGGATAGAGAGAAAAATATACCTGCGGAAACTATTGGAAGCAATGATTCTACCGAACAAATATATATGGTGTATCATCCCGGAATGTCTAAATTTACTACCAAAGTGCTAAGAGGTTTGGCAGAAAATATTACCCAAAATAATTATAAAGTTACTTTATATTCTGCAGGGAAAGATTTACAAATCAATTTAACAGATGCCAGGGCAATTGGATTAGCATCACCGATTTATGCTGGATTTATTAGGCCGCCACTTGAGAACTTTATTCAGCGAAATGAATTTTCAGGAATAAAATGCTTTGTGGTACTTACCGGCGGAGATAAAGGAAACATGGATGTGGAAACTGCCAAAGTTGCTAAGTTAATCGAGGAAAAGGGCGGAAAAATAATCGGAAAAGAAAAGTTTATTACTTCTGACAAAGAGGATGAACTACAGGCAAAAATAGACTTATTTAGTAAAGAACTGATAGAAAAGTTATAATATCTCCGGATAGGGCAAAAAGTGATTTTTAATTAATCAATGATTATTTTGGGTAATGAGGGCAATAAAGTAATAAAAAATATTAATAAAAATTTTTTAGCTAATTTAATAACTTTTTCCAGGATCACTTTTATCCCTTTTTTAATGTTGAGCGAGCTGCAGGGAAAATATGCTCAGTCTCTGATGATAATATTATTAATTTGTATGTCGGATATAGTTGACGGTATGGTAGCCAGACAAGCGGAGAGCAGCTGCAAAGGAGGGGATATTTTTGATATTGTAGCTGATTTTATGGTAGTTTTGTCAGTATTTGTGCTTTGGTATTTAAGGCAGATGGTAGCTGTACATATCATATTTTTAATTTTACTTTCTTTTATCAGTTTTGGTTATAGTTCTTTTTTGAAGAAGAAAATAATCAAAAATAAAATAGGTCAATACGCAGGCGCTGTTTGTTTTTCAGGAATTACGGTTATTATCTTCACCAGATTATATTTTAAAGAAATGTATATTGGTATACAAAACCTGGTGGTAGTCATTATTTCTATTTATCTAATTGTATCTATTATTGAAAATATAAGAATAGCTATAAAGCAAGATTTTTCCCACACAAACTAAAGGGAAAGCCAGGAGAAAGATAAAAGTTTTGTGCCGATACAATGGCTTTACTATCTTAACCGTTTCTTCATAGATTTATTAATAAAATGGTGGTATACTTGTATTTGCTATTTAACTTTTGTCTGTTTTAAAAAAATTCTTTTCTATGTGACAAAGGACGGACCCTCTGTCACATATATTTTTAATAAAGAGGAATAAAATATGAGCAAAGATATCAGTCAAGAAAAAGTATCCATCGATTTTCGCATTATAATGGCATTAGCCATAACTTTAATTTTTTGGGCTTCTGCCTTTGCCGGTATTAGGGCAGGATTAAAAGGTTACAGTCCTGGAAATTTAGTTCTACTTCGTTTTTTGACTGCATCAATAGCTTTATCAGTTTATGCAGTCATTACCCGGATGCCTTTACCTGAAAGAAAAGATCTGCCTGCGATATTTCTTCTTGGTTTTCTCGGGATAACCGTCTATCATCTTGCCCTTACTTTCGGAGAATTAAAGGTAACAGCTGGTTCTGCCAGTCTTTTAATTGCTTCCGGTCCCATTTTTACCGCTATTCTGGCTATATTTATTTTAAAAGAAAAGATTAAGATTTGGGGCTGGATAGGGATTGTCATCAGTTTTTTTGGAGTAAGCTTGGTTGCCATAGGGGAAGGCGAAGGAGTTAGATTTGAACCGGGTGCTTTTTTGATTTTAATTGCCGCCATCAGCACAAGCTTTTACTTTGTTTTACAAAAACCTTATTTGAAAAAATATTCACCTTTAAAATTTGCTGCCTATGCAATCTGGAGCGGAACTTTTTTTCAAATATTTTTTTCGCGCGGTCTATTGCAAAATATAAAAACTGCACCGATTGAGGCAACACTGGCCATTATTTATATGGGTATTTTCCCGGCTGCCCTGGCTTATATCACCTGGGCTTATGTCCTTTCTCGAATTCCCGCTTCTTTAGCGGGAAGCTATCTTTATCTGTCTCCGGTATTAGCCATATTAATTGCCTGGGTATGGTTAGGAGAAATACCCTTCTTTTTATCATTAGTAGGAGGTTTTTTAGCTCTAACCGGGGTAATAATTGTTAATCTTTGGGGGAGGTAAAAAAATAAAAATATTTTAGATAAAAAAAAGGATTTTTAGAATACTCTATCGAATATATAAGACAATATATAGATTTTTAACTGAAATAACCCCTGGGGAAAAAATAAAAAAATAAAAAAGGAGGATTTTAAAATGAAAAGACAGTACAAAGTACTCTCGATTTTACTGACTTTGGTTTTAATTTTCGGCTTGCTTTTCTCGTATGTTTTTGCCGCAGATTCGACAACGGTTACTATTTTAGAAACTTCGGACCTACATGGACGTATTTACCCCTATGAATATGCTATCGATTCTTATGACGATGATACCGGACTGGCAAAAATTGCCACCCTAATAAAACAGGAAAGAGCAATTGATCCAAATCTGATATTGATAGATTGTGGAGACACAGTTCAAGACAATAGCGCGGATTTGTTTAATGATTTACCGGTGCATCCCATGATTGAAGGATTAAATTTTCTTAATTATGATGTTTGGGTTTTCGGAAATCATGAGTTTAATTATGAGAAGTCCTTTTTTGAAAAAAACATTGCCACGTTTAAGAACACAGTTTTATCAGCAAATACTGTAAAAACTGACGGTACCTATTTTGTTAAACCTTACGAGATCTTTGAACGAAACGGTGTAAGAATTGCAATTGTAGGGTTGCTCCCTCCCGAAATTACTCGCTGGGAAGCAAGTGCCCCGGAACATTTTGAAGGTTTAAAATTTCTTGGGACTCTTGAAACTGCTAAAAAAGTAGTGGCAGAGTTAGAAGGGAAATATGACGTATTAGTAGGAGCTTTTCATCTTGGACCGGATGGAGAGTACAGTTATGAGGGTGCAAAGGATATCGCTAATGCTTTACCAGAATTTTCTGTAATTTTCTGCGGCCATGCCCATTCACAATATAATGAAGTCGTAAATGGTGTAAAGGTAATTGAACCGGGAAAGTGGGGATGGGCTTTAGCCAAAGCGGTAATCAAACTGGAAAAAACAGATGATAAGTGGCAAGTAACGGAAGTGATTGCAGAAAATCTTCAAACCAAACAAATAAAAGAGGATGAAGAAGTTTTAGCAAAATTTAAATTTGTACATGATGAATCGATTGCTGATGCCAATTTAATAGTAGGTGAGATTAGCGCTGATTTTATTGCCTCTCCTGATTTTATTACCGGAGAAGCTAAAATAACCACTATGCCTACCTCTCAATTAGAAGATACTTCGGTAATTGATCTAATTAATGAAGTACAAATGTTCTACGCTGACGCAGAACTTTCTTCAGCAGCACTCTTTAATTTTGGTTCAAACCTACTGAAAGGACCCTTCAAAAAGAAAGACGTTGCCTTTATTTACTTATATCCCAACACCCTGGTAGGAACGAAGATTACCGGTGCAAATATGAAGAAGTATATGGAATGGTCTGCCAGCTATTATAACACTTACAAAGATGGAGATGTAACCATTAGTTTCGATCCTAAAATTCGCGGATATAACTACGATATGTTCTCCGGACTTACTTATGAAGTAAATCTCTCTAAACCAGCCGGAGAACGTGTGGAAAATATACTCTTTAACGGTAAACCTTTAGATGATAACAGAATCTACCGACTTTCTTTGAATAATTATCGTTTTGGAACACTACTGGGATTAGGATTGGTTACTATGGATGATAGATATTATGATTCCTATGAGACTCTGCAGGATGCTGGTAGAATTCAAGCTTTGATTGTGAAATATGTTCAAGAAGAAAAGGGTGGAATATTGGTTCCTACAGTAGATAATAACTGGAAGATAACCGGAGTTGACCTTGAATCACCTTTCAAAGAAGTTATATTCGATATGGTAAGAAAAGGAGAATTGTCTATCCCCACTTCCGAAGATGGCAGAACATTAAATGTAAAAGCATTGAATGTAAATGAACTTATGGAAGAAGGAAAATTGAAAGTTTCTACTTATGTGGTTCAATTTGGTGATACCTTATGGGAAATTGCCGGAAAATATAAACTTACCTGGGAAGAATTAGATAAAATGAATGACTTGGAAAATCCCAGATTAATTCTCCCCGGACAAACTATCTTGGTTCCTGCTCTACCCTAAATAAATAAAAATATAGTCTTGATCCAAAAACCCTATCGTCACCTAATACGATGACGGTAGGGTTTTTGTAAAAATGATACAGGGGACGGTTCTCTGTATCATTTTGAAAACGGTTTAGGGGGTGGTTAAAATTAAAAAAAAATTAGTAATAGGCTTTGTTTTGTTAGTAATTATCCTATTTTCTTTTACTACTCTTATCACTTGTGCAGAGCGAAGTTTTGCCATCACTGATTATCAAGCCCAAGTGAAAATATTAGAAAACGGTGATGTCCAGGTAAGCGAAATATTTGAGTATGATTTTAATGGAGATTTTAATGGCATAATAAGAACTATTGGAACTAAGGGATCAGATGGACTGCAATATTTTAAGGCTTCTGAATATTTCCCCACAGATAAAGAATTAAACTATGAGCAAAGCACTAAAGGGGATATGTTAACTTATAAAATTTATGATGCATCCAGCAATGAAAGAAAATTATTTTTACTGGAATACCGATTAAAAAATGTGGCTACCTTATACAACGACACCGCAGAATTCTACTGGAAATTTTTTGATGAATCCAATACTTCTCCCATTGGTCACATCAAGATAGAGGTAGAACTCCCCTCTGCAGAAGTCTCAGTAGAAGAATTAAAAGTGTTTGGACATGGTCCCTTAGAGGGAAAAGTATCTATCCAGGAAGACGGGAAGGTAGCCTATGAAGTTTTTAGATTGTCTTCGAATGAAATGGTGGAAGCGAGAATTTTATTCCCTGCCCGGATAATTCCTGATAGTAGTAAAATAATTAACCAGAATAAATTTGCTCAAATAATGGAAGAGGAATTAGGTTGGGCTAAAAAAGCAAATCAAGGGAGAGGTTTCAACATAATCGTCATTCTACTGGTTCCCTTGGTCATTTTATTTAATATATTTTTAGCTATCCGGCTTTATTTTAAATATGACAGGGAATTAAGACCAGAAGTTGAAATGGATTATTACCGTGAATTACCCCAGGATATTACCCCGGCAGTTTTGAGTAAATTAGTGAGTATTCAGGGAGCGGGCAGCAAAGATATTATGGCAACTTTGATGGACCTGGTACGCAAGAAATATTTAAAAATCGAAGAGATTCAGACAGGAAGAAAAAAGGACTATAAATTTATATTAATTGAAGAAAGAGACAATTCTAATTTAAAAGCACATGAATCAAATTTAATCAATTGGCTTTTTTACTCTATCGGCGATGGTACGAGTATTACCTTAAAAGAAATAAAAGATTACGCTAAAGCATCAAGAAACCAGAGTAGTTTTCGACATAATTATAATAATTGGGTGAAAAAAGTAGGAGAAGAATTTAAAAAATATAATTATTTCGGTGAATCAAAAGAAGGATTGAAGACGGCAGGGAAGACAGTATTAATGGAACTTGCCGGAATATTTTTATTATTTGTTCTGGGGATCCTTTTAGGAATGCAGGTAGTGTTTATTATGTTCGTGTTGTTTGCGGTTATCTTCACTGGCTTTGGAGTGATCATCTATGGTGCATTGATAAGAAAAAAGACCCAAACGGGAATAAATGAATATACCAAATGGATGGCATTTAAAAGATTTTTATTACATTTCAGCAATATGAAGGATTATGAAATCCCTTCTATTATAGTTTGGGAGCATTATCTGGTTTACGCGATTTCCCTGGGGATAGCAGATAAAGTTATTTCGAAATTAAAGATAGCCTTAAGTAATCAAGATATATCTTTAATGAATTCAACCTACTTATACCATATGACTGATAGGAGCGGACGATTAAATAGCAGTATGTTTAAGTCTTTTGATAACGTATTCAGTTCTGCTTTTGCTACTACAAGCTCCTCAACCGGTTCAGGAGGAGGCTTCTCATCCGGCGGCGGCGGAGGAGGCGGCGGAGGCGGAGCTGGTGCCTTTTAAATAATTTATCAAATGAAAAAAAGAAAGGGGTGTTTTTATGAGTTTTATCATGATTTTTCTTATTCTAATTGTATTGTGGGGAGTTTTAACTTACAATAAACTGGTAACTTTGAGAGGTCGAATAGATAATTCCTGGGCGCAGATCGATGTTCAGTTAAAGAGAAGGTTTAATCTAATTCCTAATCTGGTAAGTGCTGTAAAAGGATACGCAAAGCACGAAAAAGAAACATTGGAAGAAGTAACAGCATCCAGAACGAAATATTTATCTGCAACAACACCGGAGGAAAAATTGGGAGCAAATTCAGAGTTAGCCGGTGCCCTAAGCCGATTATTTGCCGTCGCGGAAAATTATCCGGATTTAAAGGCTAATACAAACTTCCTGGATCTTCAAACACAACTGAAAGATACCGAGGATAAAATAGGATATTCAAGGCAATTCTATAATGATACGGCTATGAAATATAATATAGCGATAGTTCAAGTACCGACTTCTATTGTTGCCAACCTGTTCGGTTTTGCCAGCAGGCCTTATTTCAAAACAGAGGGCGAAGAAAGAGAGAACGTTGAAGTAAAATTTTAAAAAAGAAAAAGGATGAGAGGAAGGTTCCCTGTGCCTTTAAAACTCTTTGACAGTATAATAGATAATTGATAAACTTAGTCAAAATAAATAAAGAACAACTCGAATAGGAGGAAATAAGATGAGTTCAATAGTCCCAACCAGGGAAGAAGCTTATCAGTTGCTCACCGAATACAACAGAAGTGATAGTCTGATAAAGCATGCCTTAGCCGTAGAAGGAGTTATGCGCTATTTTGGCCGCAAGCGGGGAGAAGATGAAGAAAAATGGGGGATTATTGGTCTGGTTCATGACCTTGATTATGAGCAGTTTCCCGAAGAGCATTGCCATAAAAGCGAGGAAATATTAAAGGAAAAAGGCTGGCCTGAGGAGTACATTCGAGCCGTAGTGAGTCATGGCTGGGGACTCTGTTCAGAAGTTGAGCCAGAGACAGAATTGGAAAAAGTTTTATATGCCATAGATGAGCTTACCGGACTGGTAGTAACGACGGCTTTGGTTCGACCATCTCGAAGTATTATGGATGTAAAAGTAAAATCAGTGAAGAAAAAATGGAAAGATAAAAGATTTGCTGCCGGAGTAGATAGATCTATTGTCGAAAAAGGTGCACAGATGTTAGGAATGGAACTGACAGATCTTATTGCTGATACTATATCCGGAATGCAGGAAGTAGCTGAAGAAATTGGTCTAAAAGGAGTATGAATTTAGAAAAGCGAAGAATTAACTTATTTAGAATGATGCCCGTATAAAAAAATTTTTATAGAATTTTTGTATTTTTTGTATTTTATAGAAAAAATAAATAGGACAGAGATATCTCTGTCCTATTTTAAGTAAATATAAGTCAATATAAATAATAATCTCAGGAGGAAGGTTTGTGAAAAAATTCGAAGAAATTAATCTGAATATCCGAGAAGCTTCCCTAAAGGATGTTCCCTTGATTCTTAAATTTATTAAAGAACTTTCGGTATATGAAAAAATGTCTAAAGAGGTGGTTGCTACCGAGGAAACTATCCGGGATACTCTCTTCGGAGATAAACCATATGCCCGGGTGCTGATAGCAGAAATTGAAGGCAATCCTGCGGGTTATGCCCTTTACTTTTTTAATTATTCTACTTTTATAGGCCGACCCGGTCTTTATATAGAAGATGTATATGTTTCTGAGGAGTATCGGGGACGAGGAATTGGAACTGCTTTATTCAAAAAATGTGCGATGATTGCCAAAGAACATAAATGTGAAAGAATGGAATGGGTTGTTTTAGATTGGAATCCGGCTCGAAAATTTTATGATCAAATGGGCGCAAAGCCAATGAAAGAATGGATCATTTATCGTTTAAAAGATGAAGCTTTAAATAAAATGGCGGATTTATAATCAATAGATATTTGGAGGTATTTCGAAATTTTATTAAAAACTAATATTGCTTATATAAAATTATTTCTGGTCGCTTTATTTTTCGGAAGCACCTTTATTGCCGGGAGGATAATGGCCGCAAATCTCCCTCCCTTCACTTCAGCTTTTTTGCGATTCTTACTGGCTTCTTTCTTTTTAATTTTTTTTGTCCTTAAAAAATATGGTCAATTTCCTCGTCTTAGCCTTCCACAGTTTTTATTGATTATAGCTCTGGGACTTACCGGTGTTGCCGGTTATAATTTCCTCTTTTTCTCCGGATTAAAATTTATCACAGCGAGCCGTGCTTCCATGATTGTTTCCTTGAATCCTTCCGTAATTACCCTGCTTTCAATTTTAATATTTAAAGATAAATTTACTAAATTTAAATTTATAGGAATCATTCTTTCTCTATGCGGGGCGTTAATCGTAATTTCTCAGGGAAATCTCCGGGTTATTTTACAAGGCAATATCGGTTGGGGGGAATTATTTTTATTGGGATGCGTGATCTCCTGGTCCTCCTTTACCGTGCTGGGTAAAATTATAATGAAAGACCTAAGGCCAGTGATTGCCATTACCTATGCCTGTCTTGTCGGTACTCTAATTCTTATTTTGCCTGCTTATCAGGAAGGTGTTCTTCAAAGTTTTAGGCAATATAGTGCAGAAGTATGGTTGAGTATTTTTGTTTTAGGGTTTTTAGGAACTGCCTTAGCTTTTACCTGGTATTATGAAGGAATTGAGAAAATCGGCCCTTCCCGGGCTGGAATATTTATTAATTTTGTTCCTATTTTTGCTACTTTAATGGCTGTTATAATTCTCCATGAACAATTATCTTTATCTCTGGTTATTGGAGCAATCTTCGTGGTCAGTGGAGTGTATTTAACCAATTATCAAAGCCGCTAATCTTTTTGGTTGTTTTATTTTTGCCGGTAAAATCTTATCCGCTTGGACAATTATCACCGAAACCACGACCATCAAAACTCCTATTAATTTCCATCCCCAAAAAGCTTCCTTAAATACTAGATAAGAAAGTATGACTGATACCACCAGTTCCAGAGTGCTTATAATTCCAGCTTTTGATGCCTCAATGCCATAAGATAAACCGGTAATATATAATCCATAAGCCAGCACGGTAGAAATCAAGCTTATAAAAAATAGCAACAGCCACATATTAAAATTTGGCTCCATCTGGAAAATAGCGAAAGGATGAGAAAAAGGAAGATAAAAAAGAAGTCCAAATCCGATAGAATAAACGATGATGGTTAGCTGGTGATACTTTTTTATTATTGCTTTGCTTAAAATAGTAAACAGGGAAAAAGTAAAGCCTGCTCCCAAGCCCATTAATACACCGAGTAAATTTAATTTTAGTGTCTCCATTGAACCTCCGGTAGCAGTAAAGAAACAACCCCCTATACAGAGAAGAAGAGCCACAGTTTTAAAAGCAGTAAATAATTCTTTATAAAAAATTCTCGCCATAACAGCAATAAATATTGGTGCAGTATATAATAGAGTAACTGCGGTGGCAATAGTAGTTATTTGAATTGCACTGAAATATAATAAATTAAAGAAAAACTGAGTACAAATTCCAATTAAAGAAAAATAAGCAACTCCTTTCAAATCAATTTTCAGCATTTCTCTCTTGGTAAAGAAGACAAAGGGGAATAATATTACAAATGCAAAAGCCATTCTCCATAATACAATGGTCTGGACCGATAATTGATAATTAAGCAGTATTTTTACTTGTGGCCCTATCGTTCCCCATAAAATTCCGGCTGCAGCAACCAGTAGATATCCCTTGGTTTGTTTTTTCAAATTTATTTTTTCTCTTTCTTCTTTTTAGTGTATTCTATCAAATAGATTTAATCATCATCTTACCACAATATGAAGACTATATCTATATGATTTGGAAAAGGAACGAAAGAATTCCCTTGTCCCTCTCTGTTCCTTAAAAAATATTTTCTGTCAAAAAAAGGGTTTTTTAAATTTTCATCGAATATTAAAATATAACAACGAAAATTCGACTTAAATAAAATTTCTCTAATCTAAGGAGATAAAGATATGAATTTATTTATTAATATTATTTCTATAGCAGGACCGTTAATATTTGCTGCCGGTATATTTATGCTAAAAAATATATCGTCAGAAATGAAAATAGTACTATGGGTTATCTGTGCCCTAATACTCATATTTGACCTATATTTAATAGTGAAAGATAAAAAGAATCAAGAAGAAAAAACTAAAAGGGAAGAACTTTATAATCGTTTAAACCAAAGACAGGAATTATTCGACAGAAATTTACCGGGAACTCTGACCGAAGTTCTGGAAAGGAACCCTTTATTAAAAAAATCCTTCCTTTCAGGACAAAAATATGAGAAAGAATTTAAATTTGAGGAAGCTATTAAAGTGTACGAAAAATGCCTGTATGACTTGAGTATCCCCGAAGAAGATAAAATTGGTTTTAACATCCTTGTTGGTAACTGTTATTATTTTTTATCCAAACTAAATCAAGCGGAAAAATATTTTAAAGAATCATTAAATATTTTAAAAAGAGCAGAAAATAAAATTACACAATTACCAGCTAAATCAGCTGCGCTCGGCAATATAGGAAACATCTACCATAATTTAGGTAAACCGGATGAAGCTCTGGCCTATTATCAGCAAGCCTTAGAGATTAATCAAAAGCTCGGGTATGAGCAGGGCGCCGCCCATAATCTTAACAATATAGGTACCCTATACAACGAATTGGGTAAACAGGATGAAGCATTAAGGTGTCAGGAAGAAGCGTTAGAGATTAGCAAGAAATTTAAAGATGAACCAGCTATAGCAAATAGCCTGACCAATATGGGGATAGTATATACTGATTCAGGAAAACCTGAAGAAGCATTAAAACTTTTTCAGGAAGCATTAGAGATTTATGAAAAGAATAAATTCCAGGAAGGAATAGCCAATGTCTTTAATAATATTGGTCTGGCGCACAGTAATTTAAAGGAAACTGATCAAGCCTTGGATCATTATCAAAAATCATTAAAGATAAATAAAAAGATCGGATATAAAGAAGGCATAGCAACCAATTTAGGAAACATCGGACTGATTTACATTACTTTAGGCAAACCTGAAGAAGCACTAAAATATTATCAGGAGGCCTTAGAGGTTTTTATGCATATGAATGCCCAAGCGCGGATAGAAATATTATTAAAGCTGATTAAAATTATTGAGCAGGAAAAAGAAGAAAAAAGATAACCATCGAAGGGAAAGAAATCGATTTAGATTAAAAAAATTTTAAAATATTTTTCCAAAAAAGAAGGATTTTTGAAATACATGTCGTATACTTAAAGTACACATAGTTTAAGTAGCATATATACAACACGACAGTAGAAAAAATTAGAAATATTTTTTTAACTTTTCTCTAAATTTGCAATTTGTGTAAAAATATTATATAATTAACCCCCAACCTAAAATAAGACTTTTTCAATAGGAAGGTGAACTGCTAAAGTAAAACTTCCCAAGAAGTTGAGAAAGGTAAACTATCCCAAAGGATAGGCCGCAAAGTTATGGGTCTAAATCACTTTTAGTGACAGGACTGCCAGACTGCCGACTTTTTAACTAAATAAAATTTGGCAGTTTTTTGTTATGACTATAGATCCTCATTTCTCCTGTTCTTATATATATTAAGCTTAAGATCTCTCAAAAAATCTTGTCAACTACTCACTTAAAAACTGCCTGTGGAAAGCTATTCTAATCAAAATCATATCTAACCTTACCGGGGAATTATTTTCTTTTTTGTGAAATAAATCACAATAAATTTTGGTTAACCTTAAAAAGGGAGGTGATCTTTCTTGCCTGTTGTTAAATTATTTAAATTTACCCTTCGATCTTACCTTAAAAGAATGAAAAAAGTTATTTTTTATAAAAAAATATCCCTGTTTCACCAGGTTGGTAATTCTTTTAACTCTTGTTTCCACAAGTTTCGTTCTTACTGTCAATCTATCAGGGAACTAAAGTCGGATAACCAAAGATGGGGAAGGTGGTGAATTAAATCACATAAAATTTTCTTAATAATAAAAAGGAGGCGATGTCTATTGATGGAGTTGAAGTAATTTAAATTACATTTCAACTCGAATAAAAAGTGAAAAGCAAAGGCTATCTGTAAGAAAAAAATATTTAAGTAAAGGAGTATTTTAATGAAAAAGTTAATTTATTTAATAGTAGTGATAGCAGCATTAGCGCTTATCGTCGTAGGTTGTACTACATCTGTAGCGCCACCTACCGAACAAAATGACTTAGATAAAGCAAAACCCACTGAGTGTACTACTATCCAGAGCGGAACACTTTTAACGTCTGATGATGAAGTTATAACTACTGGCTATGATAAGTGGGGCTACAACTACCAAGCGCTTATGTTTAATGGCTATTATTGTGATTCTTATCGGGATGCTGCTTGGTGCCAAGAATGGAAGGACGTAGGCTTAATCATGAAATGGAACGATGCCTGGCTCTCCAATAAGGACTGTGATGGCGATGGTCTACTTGACCGTCATTATGGCTCCCCCACTTACATCGGTTCAGGCGCCTGGTTAACCAACCATCAATGGGGATCTTACAATGAAAATAGCATCGTTGATGAATTAGACATAGGAGATCCGGTTAGTGAAGAAGGGCACAATTTAACAGGTTGGAGTGATCCTTGGACTTGGGGCGGAGACTATGGTGGTGGAGACGATGACACTTTCAGATTGCTCATGGGTCCTGGAGATGGTTGTGTTGGTTTCGAAGACGCCTATTTCACCATGAATACAAATGGGGCAGAAGCTCATAAACTTATCCTGCGTCACCTCGATGGTTCCCAAAATGATAATTTTGATGTCTATATATTGAATGTGAATGGAATTGATTGGGAATCGATTGGTTCATATGCCTCTCAAGGCGGTGAAGAAAATTGGGTCACCACAGAATATACCTTTTCACCGAGAAGTGGTGAACTAAAGTTCAAGTTAGTCGCTACTGGACTTGCCGCTGAATGGTGTAGTCAATGGGGCCAGGTAGCCTTTAGCTGGGCACAGCTTGAAGGTACTTGCTACTGGGATTACTTCTGTAAGATAGTCGCTGCACCTGCAGATGCAGATGCAATAGATGGTTTTTGGTACAATGCCGATGGCACCGAGATTGGTCCAGTTATCTGGAATGCCTTTGCTATTGTTCAGGAAGTGGAAAACGATCCTTGTGATGGCATATCTGGAGCTCAATATATTAGCCCAGCAGGTCCCGGATTAGGTAAATGGGAAAGCGGATTACCTGAACCTGAATAAGAATAGAAAAAAAATGAATCAAAGTCAACTTTGGATTTTAACTTAACAAAAAGCAAAAGCCGGGCTTAGTTTTGGTTGCTACGGATTTTTTCTTGGCAATTACATTCTAAGTCTGGCTTTATTTTTTGCAATAATTTTGATTTGAGAATATATTATTCAGCATTAGGAGAATGGTTAAGGTGTAAAATGAAAGATTTTTTTAAAAAACAATTCAAGCTATTTAGATAATTTATATAGAAAATGTAACCTAAAAACAAATTTTTTCTCTTATAAGCAGGAATTCAGAATTTTTTGTCGAATAATTAATTATGTAATTCTCAGTGTATGCCAGAGATAGTGCTATGTTACAATTTAATGATGAAGGGGTAAGAGATGGTGGCTTTTGGTTTGCTATTCCATGAGCCCTTTAGAATTTAATCTAACGGGAATTCTAATCTCCGCCTGTAAAGGCGTGAGAATCGATAAATAAAGGAGGATATAAGTAATGTTCAAGGAATTTAAAGAATTTGCCATGCGGGGGAACGTAATCGACATGGCAGTAGGTATTGTCATTGGTGCTGCCTTCGGTACTATTGTGAAATCATTAGTTTCCGATATCATTATGCCGCCTATT
>DSEL01000012.1 GCA_011056645.1 Candidatus Atribacteria bacterium | reverse complement strand
GATTCAATATATCCTAAAGATAATTTAGAAGAAAAACTTGAAAAAATAAGACAGGCAGAATTTAAATTTATTGAATTCTGGGATTGGCGCGATAAAGATTTTAATTTAATTGCGAAAAGCGGTTTGAAGGTTTCTAATTTTAGCGGGAATAGAATTTCATCTTTAACCTTAGATGATAAAGAAAATGTTATTCAGGAAGTAAATACCTCTATGGATGAAGCAAAGCGATTAAAATGTGACCACCTAATGTTGTTATCAGATAGATTAGAAAGTGATGGAAGTGTCAAGATTAATGGGATAAGTAGTGAAAAAAAATTACTTCGTTTATACGATAATCTTAAAATCCTGGTTGAGATTGCCAAAAAGAGAGACATTATGCTGGTGATCGAACCTTTAAATTCTTTGAAGGACCATAAAAATTATTTTTTAGACAATTTTCAATTGACTCTTGAATTGGTTAAATCAATAAATTCTGAGTATCTTAAAATACTTTACGATATATACCATATGCAGATTATGGGAGGAAATGTATTAGATACTTTACAAAAATATCACCAATTTATTGGATATATTCATGTGGCAAATGTTCCTTACCGATGTGAACCCTGGCTCGGAGAACTAGACTACAAGTTTATCCTTAAAGAATTTTCCAAAGTTTATTCAGGATTTGTAGGTTTTGAGTTTTTTGTAAAAGAAAAAAGATTTACTTATAAGAGTCTGTTTCATTGGATTCAGTCAATTAATTCATGAATAGAATACACTGTAAACGATTAGCCAGATTTTACATGATAATCGGAACACCTTACTCGCATTGCGCATGAACGAAATAAATGCATAGGAGGTGGTTTAAATAAATAAAATAACCCAATGAAAGTCATATCAAGCTTTCATAAAAACTTTGTGTCAAATGGTTTTGTATAAATAAAAAATATAAGGAGGATAAGATTATGTCTAAGAAACTGTCAAATTATTGGATAATTTTAATAGTATGCATTATACTGATTGGTCTATTTTCTTTAGGCGCCTTTGCTGCCAAAACAAAGTTAGTATATATTACTGCTGGAGATGTGAATATGCTTGCTTTAGGTCAGCATGTAATAGGCCCTCAATTCAGCGAAAAATATCCCGATGTAAGCGTGATGACCGTTCATGTTGGTCCTGGAAACGCAGGTTCTCGTTTAATTTTTGAGAAACTTATGGCAGATAAGGATAAAGAAGAAGGCGATATAGATGTAGCCATGGTACATCAAATTTTCTTGAAATGGGCACTAGAGGAAGGTGGTCTTCTTCTTGATTATGCTAAAGACATAGATACCTGGAAATATATTACTTCTCCCTTTGCTAAAAATTCTCTAGGTGTTGATGTAGAAGGCTATTGTATGCCGATGTTTCATAGTCAAACAGTTCTTGCCTATAATCCAAAATATGTTTCCGATCCACCCAAAACTTATGAAGAAATAGTAAAATGGACTAAAGAACACCCCGGAAAATTTGGTTATAACGGGATAAAAGGCGGTATGTCAGGAGTAGCATTTACGGTAGGATGGATCTATTGGAAGACTGGGAAATATGAAAAGTATGCCGTTACCGGACCTTTCAATGAAGCCGAAATTGCTACCTGGGAAGAACCCATCAAAGAGCTGAAAGAGTTTAATAAAGATGTTACTTTAACCGGTGGAAATGTAGCAACCCTTGATGCACTTAACAGAGGAGAAATTTGGATGGGACCAGTCTGGGTTGATATGTTCTTAAGCTGGATGGCAGAGGGTAAATTAGATCCTGGGACCCGTATTCTTCTCCCTGAACCAGGTATGCCCGGACAACCTATGTATTTTGTAATTCCTAAGAATTCACCTCACCCTGAAGAAGCGAAAAAATTTGTTGAGTTTGTTACTTCACCGGCGGTACAAGCAGAAGAAATTGTGAAAAGATTTAACTGGTATCCGGGGATTGACGGAAGTTATGTTAAAGATTTTGTTAGTCAAGAAACCTTTGATGTAATATATAAAGATGTAACTCCGGAAATGTTGTCTAAGTATGGGTTGGCGTTTCCACTTGGCGATTATTTTGATGCTATGTTAGAAGCTTGTGAATAAGATGCAACCACTTTAGGAGAAATTAAATGGGGAACAATTTTAAGAATGAATTGGCTGCTGGAAAGAATGAAATAGGAGTTGGGGTTGAAAAACCCCACTCCTATACTAATTTTCTTCCTTATATATTGGTATTTCCTGCAGTAATGGTAATTTTATTGTTATATTTATACCCTTTCCTTACTTCGTTTTGGAAAAGCTTTATCAGCAAAGAAGGGGTTTTAAGTTTAGCAAATTACAAAAAAACATTAAATTTGTATCGGTATGATATTTTATTTACGATGGGAGTAACTGCGCTTAGCACTTTAATTGCTACAGTTTTAAGTATTCTTGTTGCAGTATATTTAAGGTTATCTACAGGATGGTTAGCTAATAGTATTGGAATTTTATATAGATTACCAATCTTTCTTCCTTTTGTAGTCGTTGCTCAGATGATGAGAAGTTTTTTAGCTCCCCATGGAATACTCAATCTCTTTTTGGCGAAATTAAATTTTATTAACATTGAAAATCCTTTAGAGCTTTTTAATTGGATTGGTTTAATTTTCGGTTTCGTATGGAAAGAAGCGCCTTTTATGATACTTATAATTTTAGGTGGTTTTCAGATGATCGACAATTCTTATCTTGAGGCAGCAAAAAGTGTAGGAGCAAAACTGCCTCAGATTATAACCAAAGTTCTTATTCCGATGAATAAGCCGACTATTCTTGTTGCGGTCACTTTAGTTTTTTGTTCTCTGGTTGGATGTTTTAGTTTCCCCTATATGCTTATCGGAGGGAAATCCCCAGTTACTATTACCGTAGATATTGCCCACCGTGTAAATTATTTTGGTGATTATGGAGTAGCAAATGCATTGGGAGTTTTCTCATACATATTGGTCAGTATATTAGCAATTTACTATGTAAGAAGTATGATGAGAAAAGGTCTTTATGATTGATGGAGGTTATTCATGCATAAAAGTGGTTTTAGAAAAACTATTGAAATAATCATATTTTCGGTATTTATATTTTTCCTATTTGCCCCTTTATTAAGTTTGTTGATTTGGTCTGTGGCACTAAGATGGTATTGGCCCAATACGCTTCCTCAAAAGATAGGATTTGATTACTGGTTTCAGGCTTTAGGAATCACTAAAAGTCTAACCCTGGGGGCGGTAAACGTAATTCCGGCTTTTTTATTAAGTTTGGGCATTGCAATTATTGTAGTTATCGTGACTATGGCTATTGCTATTCCGGCTGGTTATTCGTTGGCAAAACTTAAGATCCCTGCTCTATTAAAAGGGATAATTTTAATATTATTTTTATTACCACGGGCATTCCCCCAGCAGCCGGTATTTATTAATTTAATGTTAATGTTTAATAAGGTAGGTTTAACCGGAACTGTGTTGGGAGTAATTTTGGTACACCTTGTTGTAGGTTTGGTTTTTGCAGTTTGGATTACTGCCAGCACTTTTAGCTCAATTCCTCCGGAGTTAGAAGAGGCTGCCCGCAGTGTAGGTGCATCAAGATTAAAAGCATTTTTAAAAGTAACTATACCTATTTCAACTCCAGGACTTATAGCCAGTGCAGTATTTGTATTCCTTACTTCTATGGATGAATTTACCGGCACTTTCTTTATAGGGATTCCTTTTGTAACGACTCTTCCCATGACCCTTTATTCAGCAAGCGGCTCAAATATTCAATTTGCATCAGTCATTGCTATATTGTTATTGATCCCTTCAATTCTTTTTATGATAATTATTCAAAAATTCCTCAAAGCTGAACATTTAGGAGGAATAGGGGGATAAATTAAGATTTAAAAGTAACCAGATACTACTTGGAGGTAATTTATTTTATGGCAATTCTTAAAGTAAAAAATTTAAATAAACATTTCGGAAAAGTAAAGGCAGTTCAAGAAGTTAGCTTTGAAGCACCAGAAGGAAAAGTATTAAGCCTTTTAGGGCCTAGTGGATGTGGGAAAACAACTTCACTTCGATGTATAGCCGGTTTTGAGAATCCTGACAGTGGAGAGATTTATTTAGATGATAGAAAAATTACCCATATTCCTCCTGAAAAAAGGGGCATCGGGATGGTTTTTCAAAATTACGCACTTTGGCCGCATATGACGGTTTATGGAAATTTAGCTTTTGGTTTGCAAATTAGAAAAGTACCCAAAAATGAAATAATCAAAAAAATAAAAAGGGTATTGGGTATGGTACAATTGGAAGGTTACGAAAATAGGTTTCCCCGGCAAATGAGCGGCGGACAGCAGCAGCGTATTGCTATGGCTCGAGCACTGGTATTTGAACCGGAGATAATGTTGCTTGATGAACCACTTAGTAATTTAGATGCTCAATTAAGGGAAGAGATGCGTTTTGAATTTACTGAATTACAGAAAAAACTAGGAATTACTGCAATTTATGTTACTCATGATCAAGCAGAAGCATTAGTAATCTCAGATAAAATTGTAATTCTTAACCAGGGCAAGATAGTTCAATCTGGTACACCAAAAGAAATTTTTTCTCATCCAAGAAATAAATTTGTAGCCGGATTTATTGCGGTTACCAGTTTTATGGATGGTAAAGTTGATTCCTTTGCCGAAGAGAAGAAAAAAATTATTATAAAAACGGATGATGGTCTTACTATCCAGGGCAACAACAACCATTTTTCTATAGAACAAAGAGTCTCGGTCGCTATAAGAATGAATGCAGTCGATTTTATTAAAGATGAAGATGAAATAGCAAAAAATTCCATAAACCTATTTAAAGGAAAAATAATTCAATCTTCTTATTTGGGGAATATTGTAGACTATAAAATTAGTACAGGTAATTGGATCGTTCGAACTAATTCGGAAGTGAAAACCAATTTTAAAGTTGGGGATGAGGTTACATTTTATTTACCCCCGGAAAAAATAATTGTGACTTCAGAAAAATAATTTTTTATTTATCAGGAGAAATATGAAACCAATCATTCTTTATTCCGAAGCCGGTATTGCTACCCAGATAGTAATTTCTGCAGAAGGTAATCATTATATGGTGGATTCAGGAGATGGTACCTTAAGAGATTTATTGAATCAAAAAATTGACTTTAAGAAAATAAGGGGAATATTCTTAACTCATGGGCATTATGACCATCTTGGCGGGTTGTACTCTTTGTTAGGGCATTTTAGGGTGATTGAAAGAAAAGATCCCATCAACATTTATTTTCCAGAAGGTTGTCGAGAAGCCTTACAAATTATTTATGCTTTTCAACAAAGTTATAAGGACTGTTCTTTTAAAATTAATGTTCATGAAGTTAGCGATCAAGAGGAGATCAAGCTGAAAAACGTAAAAGTAAAAGTATATAAGATGAGACATTATGCTTCCGTGGGGGTTAATCGTCTTTTGCATCCAGACCCAGCAGTTGGTTACAGATTTATTTACCAAGGGAAATCAGTAGCTATAAGTGGAGATACCGGAATTTGTTCAGGTTTAAAGAAATTAGTGCAGGATGCGGATTTAGCTTTAATAGATTCTACTTTAGATAAAAATGAGGAAAATGATGAATTGTTAGAGAAATTACACCTTTCCAGGGAGAAGGCAGAAGAAATTGGAAAATTAGCGAAAAAATTTATTCCCATTCATCAACATAAAAGATAAATTAATTTTTAATATTCTAATTTTTATAGATTTTTTATATAATTAAAAAATATTCTAGAGGAGAAAAGCAAGAGATATTTTAAAGATGATAGAAAATAACAGAGAAGTCAATTTAAAAGAATATGAAGTAATTTTACTTGGGCATTTTGCCCAGGATTGCGATATCATAGATGGAATCGAAAAGGAAGTTATCGGAAGTGCTGTGTATTACGGTGCCTTTCCTTTGAAGGCGATTGGAGTTAATGTTGCTCTGGTAACCAAGCTTGCCAAAAAGGATTTCCCCTTATTGGCAGTTTTTAAAGAAGCAGATATTCCTGTATTTGCCTGCGAAACCACTGAAACTACCGGGATAAGAAATATTTATTCTCTTGATGACCCGGACAATCGCCAAAGTTATTATATGAGATTTGCTGGCTCATTTCAGGAAAGAGATTTTCCCAATATTAAAGCAAAAGTTATTCATATTGCTTCCTTAATGCAAAAAGAAGTTCCGGTTACCATGATAAAGAAATTATCAGAAATGGCCTTGCTTAGCATCGATGTTCAAGGATTTATGAGAACAAAAGTAAAGGAAGGAACCAGACTTGCCTTAGAAAATTGGAAAGAGAAAGAAGAAATTATTCCATTGCTACAATATTTGAAAGCAGATATAAAGGAAGCAACAGTTTTAACCGGGACATCCGATTTGCATAAAGCAGCTGAGATATTAGCAAAAATGGGAGCAAAAGAAATTTTACTTACTCACAAAGAAGGCGTGCTTTTGTATGTTAATGGTCAATATTATCAAGCTCCCTTCACTCCAAAATTCTTAAGAGGACGCAGTGGAAGAGGAGATACTTGTATTTCTACTTACATAGGAAAACGTCTAACCTTAGAACCATATCCCTCATTATGCTATGCAGCTGCTTTGACCACTTTGAAGTTAGAACACGAAGGTCCTTTTAAGGGTGAGATAAAAGAGGTCGAAGCTTTAGCTAAAAAATTTGAGCAGGAAGGAAAACCATAACTTAACCAAAATATTTAATTGTGTTAAAAATATTAATAATAAAATTATTTCACCATAAATTGTATTTATTCAGAATGATTTAATAATATTTAAAATAAAGAGAAAGGAAGCGTATATTATGGAAAAAGTTAATGTAGGTATCATTGGTGTTGGCAGAATAGGGAGATTACATGCCCGAAATTTAAAATATCAGATTTCCGGTTCAAAAGTATTAGCAATTGCTGATGTTTTTGAAAAGAGTGCCCGAGAGGTAGCAGCTCAATTAGAAGTCCCTATTGTAGAAAAAGATTATCGAGTTTTATTAAATAATAAAGATATTGATGCAGTAGTAATTTGTTCATCTACCGATACACATGCTCAAATAATATCCGAAGCAGCTGAAGCAGGAAAACACATTTTTTGCGAAAAACCTATAGCTTTAGATATAGATAAAATTGACCAGGCTATAACTGCAGTGAAAAATGCAGGAGTAAAATTACAGGTAGGATTTAATCGCCGATTTGACCCCAGCTTTAAAAAAGCCAGGGAGCTAGTAGCTAAAGGAACAATTGGAATACCTCACCTGTTGCGAATAACCAGCAGGGACCCCGAACCACCGCCTATCAGTTATATCAAAGTATCCGGGGGAATATTTTTAGATATGATGATTCACGATTTTGATATGGCTCGGTATATTTTAAATCAAGAAGTGATGGAGTTAATGGCAGTGGGCAGCTGCTTAGTTGACCCGGCCATTGGAGAGGCAGGAGATATTGATACAGCAATAGTCACTCTGAAGTATAAGAATGGTGCCTGGGGGACCATAGATAATAGCCGCAAAGCTGTTTACGGCTATGACCAGCGTATAGAAATATTTGGTTCGGAAGGCTGTATAATGGTAGGGAATCCAACACCAACAGAAGTAAGAATTAATGGCTCAAAAGACACCAAGACTGATAAACCTCTTTATTTCTTTACGGAGCGATATCAGGAAGCATACTTAGCCGAAATGGGAGAATTTATTAAATGTGTTCAAGAGGATATAGAGCCGTCAGTGAGTGGATTCGATGGTAAAGTCTCTGTCCAATTGGGGTATGCTGCGAAAGAATCCCTGATTAATGGTATTTTTGTAAAAATAAGTGAGTAAAAATTAGAGAAAAGAAAGGGAAGTAAGGATAAATTATGAATCCTACTATTAAGGATGTGGCAGAATTAGCAGATGTCCATTCCTCTACCGTTTCTCGGGTAATAAATGGTGATTCTCGAATAAGTGAAAAGACGACAAATAAAGTTCTTTTAGTAATTAAAAAATTGGGATATACTCCTAATGCAATTGCTAGGGGGTTAAAAACAAAAAGGACTTACACCCTGGGGATGTTAATTCCCGATATTACTAATCCTTTTTTTGCTGAAATAGCTCGAGGGGCGGAAGACGCAGCAAGCAAAAGAAGTTTTAATATTATATTGTGCAATACTGATGATAAACTAAAAAAGGAGAGAATATATTTAGAAATATTACGGGGGAAAAGAGTGGATGGTTTAATATTGGGGACAGCTCACACCAAAGACAAAAGTATTTTAGAATTAGAAAAGAAAAAATTTCCCTATTTATTGGTTTCTCGAAATATCGAAGGGTTGGAAAAGAATTGTATCATTGTAGATGATGTAGAAGGTGGCGTGATGGCTACTGAATATTTAATTAAACTGGGTCATCGCCGAATTGCTCATATTACTGGTCCTCTTAAGACCAGGTCAGGGCTAAATAGATTAAAAGGTTATCAATTGGCTTTGAAAAAACATAAAATTGAATATAATGATGAATTAGTAGGAGAAGGTGATTTTAGAATCAAAGGCGGCTATCAGGTTATGAAGAAGTTTTTAAAATTAGTTAAACCACCTACCGCTATATTTGCTGCTAATGATCTACTTGCCTTGGGAGCTATGCAGGCTATTCAAAAAAAGAATTTTCATATCCCGGAAGATTTTTCAGTCATAGGTTTTAACGACATTAAGTTGGCATCTTTTGTCTATCCTGCGTTAACTACTATTCGTCAACCGATGTTGGAGATGGGAGCATTAGCAGTAAAAATGTTGTTAAGAATAATTGAGGAGGGAGAATTTAATCAGAAAAAAATAATGTTAAAGCCAAAATTGATTATAAGGGAATCTTGTAAAGAAAAGAAAATAAAATAAATGAAGAAAATTATTAAAATAAGCTTAAAAAGGAGAAATAAAAATGAAAACTGTTACTTTGTATGCTGATTGGCAGCCTAAGCCGGATTTTAAATTAGGGGCAAAAGATATCGATAGGAAACTTACTTATTTAGGAAGTAAAGTTTGGAAAAATCCTGAGCTTAAAATAGTGGATAAGGATATTCCTAAAATTGGTTCTACTGAAGTTTTGATTAAAGTAAAAGCCTGTGGAATCTGTGGTAGTGATGTTCACATGGCTCAACCCGATGATGATGGTTATATTTGGTATCCCGGGCTTACTGCTTTTCCGGCGACCCTCGGTCATGAATTTTCAGGAATTGTAGTTGATGCAGGCGTGCAGGCTATCAACAAGAGAACAGGAAAAAAATTTGAAGAAGGGGAAGCAGTAACTGCAGAAGAAATGTTCTGGTGTGCTTCTTGCCGGCCTTGTGCGGATGGCTACCCTAATCATTGTGAAAAATTACAGGAGATTGGTTTTAGTTGTGACGGCGCTTTTGCAGAATATGTCAAGGTTGATTCCCGCTATATTTGGAGTCTGGAGGAATTAAAGAGAGTTTATAAGGGTAATGATTTGTACCTAGCTGGTAGCTTGGTCGAACCTACCTCAGTGGCTTATAATGCGGTAATTGAACGAGGAGGAGGAATAAGACCGGGAGACAACGCGGTGATTTTAGGAGGAGGACCTATTGGTCTGGCTGCGGTAGCGATAATGAAAAAAGCCGGAGCTTCCAATGTAATTCTCTCTGAACCTTCTGAATCGAGAGCAAAATTAGGAAAGTTAATGGGAGCAGACCATATTATTAATCCAGTTAAAGAAAATTTTTCAGAGAGAGTATTAGATATAACCGGTGGTCTGGGGGCTAAATTGTATCTGGAAGCGACAGGTTTACCTGATAAGGTCTGGGCGGATATTGAGCAAGCGATTTGGGAAGGCAAGATGATTAACAGTACAGTAGTAATTGTAGCCCGCGCTGATAAAAAGATTCCGGTAACCGGAGAAGTGTTTCAGGTACGGAGGGCTTCTATTGTTGGTTCACAAGGTCATTCTGGGCATGGAACATTCCCCAGGGTGATCAGTTCAATGGCTTCCGGGATGGATATGACGCCATTAATTACCAAAAAGATAACCTTAAGCGAAGTTCCGGAAAATATTGTTCTTCTAAGGACTAATAGAACAGAATGCAAGATTACCTGTGAGTTTAAATAAATTAAGGAAAAGGAGACAAAAAAATGCCAGATAAAAAAAACGAAAAATGGTTAACTACCGATTACCCCCAGATAGTTTTTGAAAATACGCAAGTAGGTAGATTAAAAAAAGAATTATTTGATGCACCGATGAGTAAGATAGAAGAGATACTGAAAGAATATAAAATCCCTTCTCCTTCTGAATTAGGCAAGGCAGGGAGCTATATTCAAACTACTCCTCGCATGCATGTTATTGAAAACAGGCGTAAAGATGATTTTGTTTTTGTACCGGTAGGATGTACTGAATGTCATGGTGATTACGCCAATACCGGTCTGGATACTTTTATGGTCACCCAGATTTGCGAAGGAGTGCACCGTTATATAAAAAATAGAGATGGTGTAGGCTGTAGTTTAGCCTTACCTCCTCTTAATTATGGTGGGCATCCCTATCATCATTGTGGTATGGCTGGCACTATCATTATGCCTGAAGATGTAGTAAGGGAAACTATGATCAATGTAATGTATGGACTCTGGAATGATGGTTTTCGTAAGCAGATGTGGGTGAATAATCATGGGCAATTATGGATATTAGAATCTGCGCTTCAGGAATTCTTCAAGCGTTATCAATTACCCGCGATTATAAGAGTCATTGATTGGCATCGAGCCATTAGAGAATTCTTTATTCCTATTGACCGCAAAGATAGCCTAACTACTGATTTTGTTCATGCCGACGAGGCTGAGGCATCGGTTGCTCAATTACTTTTCCCTGAGATGCTGGATATGCAGTATGCAGTAGACACTGAAGGTGATTCATTACTGCCCGGAGGTCATTTTGATACCTCGGTTGACCCTTATCATCGACCTCAGGGGTGGCAGCAAGGAGAAGGTCAATCTGCCATTGAAAGATCAGCTGTTCCGGAAGGAGTAGTAGGTTGTCCAACTCGAGCGAGTGCCGAAAAAGCAAAACGTCCTATTGCCGCTATTCTCAGATATTTAACTTTGGTTCATGATGAAGTGATGGGAACCTATCCGGCAGGAAAATTGCCTCCGGTAGAAAAGATCAGCTTACGTGACCCCAAAGAGATGGAGCCATTTTTAAAAGAACCGATGAGCAAGGGCTGGAAATCTGTATTTGAGTTGCCATATATCGGACAGATAAATAGCTTATAGTGAATAGTTTTTTGTCATTGCGAGCGAGTGTAACGAGCGCGGCAATCTTATAAAATAGCGTATAGAGTATAGCATTAAAGTTAAAAATTTAAAGCTAAAAGCGAAAAACCATAATTCAAAATTAAAAACTTTTTCAGATAATGTATTGTTTTTTGTGTAGGGGGCGGATTTATCCGCCCCGTGTTAATTGGTAATTTCTTTCAGCGGGCTCGATGAATCGGACCCCTACTTTATTAATTTTAAGGGGAGTATAAAACAATGAAAAAAAGTATTGTCGTTTCGACTTCCTCAACCAAATTTTCAGCTTTAGCCTTTAAAGAAGATTTTGAAAAGAGCGTTAAGAAAGTGGCAGACTTAGGTTTTGACGGTGCAGAATTAGCGATAAGGAATCCAAGGGATTTAAAGGTAGGAAATATTATTGAGATAATAAAAGAAAATAATTTAAAAGTTCCCGCCATAGGTACAGGACAGGCTTACGGAGAAGAAGGTTTGAGTTTTTCTGATGCTGATGAAACTATCAGAAAGATGGCAGTAGAAAGAATAAAAGACCAGATAATTTTTGCTTCCCATTTTGAGGCTCAGGTAATTATTGGATTAATAAGAGGGAAGATTGAAGAAGGTGTAAACAGGTCAGAAGCCGAAGAATGGACTATTAACTGTTTGAGAGAATGTACGAAATTTGCTAAGGAATACAATATACAGCTTACTTTAGAACCGGTAAATAGATACGAAAGTAATTTTATTAATACCCTCAACCAGGGAATTGAATTTATTAAACGGGTAGGAGCATCTAATTTAGGATTATTAGCAGATACTTTTCACATGAATATTGAAGAAGTTTCGATTTATAGCAGCATTATTCAAGCAAAAGATTATATTACCCATGTCCATTTTGCTGACAGTAACCGCTGGGCTCCGGGTTGTGGTCATCTGGATTTCGCTAAAATAGTGCATACTTTGAAAAACATAGGATACCGGGGTTATGTATCTGCAGAAATTATCCCTTTCCCGGACTCTGATAGTTCTGCGCGAATTACTGCTGAAACCTTAAATAAATTGAATATTAGTTAATTATATCTTTTACTATAAAAATAATTTTAAAAATACGCCAAAACTCTACAAAGTAGCATCCTTAATCTGTAAATTGACAACCAAAAAACCTTTAAATATAATAAAGTTAAAAGGAATGAGATAGTGGATTATTTTCTTATTTTTTTCTCTTTTTTTCACTTTCCAGAAATTGGTAATTATTAATAGTTAACCGTGAATATCTTATGTATCATCCGATAAAAGTACCCATCCGTTTGTGTAGAGGAGAACATATATAAAAAAAAGGGGGGTGATAAAAAATATAATTATCGTGTATTAAAATAATTGATTAATTTGTATTTAATAAAAGGAGGTCGTAAGAATGTTAAAAAAAAGCTTATTTTTAACCATTTGTATAACTTTAATTTTTTCCTTCGCAATGACTTTGAATGCCCAGGAACTATGGAAACCTACTAAACCTGTTACCCTTATTGTTCCTTGGTCTGCTGGAGGAGCTACTGACCAAATTACCCGCTTATGCGCTGGGGAATTAGAAGGAGCCTTAGGTCAGAAAATAGTTATCGTTAACCAACCTGGTGCTTCAGGATCGGTAGGGACGAAAACGGTAATGGATGCTGCTAGAGATGGTTATTCCTGGGCTTCAGGGGCGGTAGGAGATCTTGGTACCTATAAAATTTTAGGATTTTTAGATACCCAAGTTGAAGATTGGCATATCTATCTTAATGTAGCAAATGTTATGGTTATTTCTGTACATCCCGATACGCCTTATCAAAGTTTTGATGACTTATTAAAAGCCTTTAAGGAAAGGCCGGGCGAAATAACTGTTTCCACAGCTGGTATGATGTCCGCTGGTCGAGTAGCGATGGAAGGCATTAAGAAAGTAACCGGAATCGAATATGAACATGTCACCTATGATGGTGGTGCTCCAGCTGTCGTTGCCTGCGTTGCAGGAGAAACAGAAGTTACTGCCCAATTAGCCAGTGAACAGGCAGATATGATTCGAGCTGGAAAACTTCGTCCTTTAGCGGTGATGGCCGAACAACCTCTAGAAATTGCTGATTTTGGTGTGATTGATCCCATTACTAAATGGTTACCTGATCTTGAACCAACACCTTCCTACTTTGGAATATTTATCCCCAGAGGAGTCCCCGATCAGGTAGTCAATACGATGAACAAGTTATGGAGAGAAGAAATCGTTGGTAATGAAAAAATAAAAGTATATGCTAAAGATAGAGGCGCCATATTTGCACCATACTGGGGATTAGAAGGTCTGGTAAGATCCTTCCCAGTAGTCCAGTTTTATGCCTGGTTATATTATGGGATGGGTAAAGCTGAAGAATCCCCTTATGATCTAGGAATAGCTGAACCATAGAATTATTAGAAGCTAAGGGGAAAATATTTATAGGGAAATATTTTCCCCTTATAAGAATTTATCAATGAGAAAAATTAAGAAGAGGGGAGAAGAATAATCATATGGAGCCTAAAAATATGGATAAAGCAGACTTTATCACATCTATTTTTCTGGTTATTTTTGGGCTGGCAATTTTTTTAATATCAATTCGTATGCCCACTTTTAGAAATTTGGGAGCAAACCCATATTCTGCGCCCGGAATTGTACCCTCTATGTTAGGAGCGATTATCTTCATTCTTGGTATGATCTTATTTTTCCGTTCTATCGCTCGGGAAGGATATAAGATTAATTATTCATTAAATAGTATTAAAAAAATTATTACAAAAAAACCTATTCAGCGATTTTTAACTGTTTTATTCCTATCACTAAGTTATGTCTTTCTCTTGGGGAAAGTAGACTATTTTTTATTGTCTAGTGGATATATTTTTGTTTTTATTTTGGCATATGAGTTAAATATTAAAAAAAGTATAGTTCAACAAAATAAAACCATGATTTTTGCACTGGCAGAAGCTGTATTAATTGGCGGATCAATTGCCCTTGTCTTCAGATATTTATTTTTAATTAGATTACCGTAGTTTGGGAGGAGCAAATATTGCAAGGACTGACTGAATTAGGCCAACAACTTTTAGGATTTTTAACCATAAGATATATATTTGATATTTTATGGAGTACTCAATTAGGTATTATTGTAGGAATGCTTCCAGGGCTAACAGCCACGATGGGTGTTGCTTTAATGACCACCCTTACTTATAAGTTTAACACTGACCATGCTGTTTTAATTTTAATTTGTATGTATATAGGGGCAATTTTTGGGGGGAGCCGAACTGCAATTTTAATTAATATTCCAGGGACGCCGGCTAATGCAGCTACTACAGTAGATGGAAATCCACTAGCACGACAGGGAAGAGCTGGAGAAGCCATGGGAATAGCTACTACTGGTTCTTTTCTTGGTTCATTATTTGGAATGATCATGTTAGCTGTTTTTACTCCAATTATTGGAAATGCTGCTCTTAATTTCTATTCATTTGAATATTTTTGGTTAACGATCTTTGGGATCATTATTTGTGGAACATTAACTGCCCCTAAAGATCCTTTGAAAGGTTGGATCGCAGGGTTTTTTGGTTTATTTGTGGCTACCATTGGCATGGAAGGAATGCATGCCTACCGCCGTTTTACTTTCGGTAACGTTGATTTAGGAGGAGGTATCGCTTTATTGCCGGCAATGATAGGAGTTTTTGGATTTTCTGAGGTACTAATGACCATGAAGCAGCCGGCGATAAAAATAGTGAGCAGAAAAATTGAAAAAGTAATCCCCTACCCTCGAGAGATTTTGAAATATTGGAGAACTATTATTCGCTCAGGATTCATTGGAACAGTCATTGGAGCAATTCCCGGTGTGGGAGAAGATATTGGTGCATGGGTTTCCTATGATTTTGCTAAAAAAGCAAGTAAACAACCCGAAAAATATGGGAAAGGAAGTATTGAAGGTTTACTGGCAGCCGAAACAGGAAATAATGCTGCTGTAGCAGGCGCAATAATACCTGTGTTATCATTAGCTATTCCCGGTTCTGCACCGGCAGCAGTTCTTTTGGGAGCAATGATAATTCATGGGATACGTCCAGGGCCATTGTTGATGATTGAGCATCCTGATTTTGTAATTCAGGTGGTAGCAATGTTCTTTCTGGCCACTTGTGCTATGTTTATTTTGGGATTAATGTTAATAAGAGTTTTTATTAAGATCCTTTTAATTCCTCGAGAACGACTAATGCCTGTTATTTTTTCTCTATGTGTTATTGGTGCTTATGCATTATCATCGAGAATCTTCGATATATGGATAATGGCGGTATTTGGTTTGATCGGATATGCTATGAAGGAAATGGATTATCCAGTAGCTCCTGCTGTTTTAGGAATTATTCTAGGAGACTTACTTGATAAAAATTTAAGAAGGAGTTTAATTTTAACCAAAGGGGATATTATTCCCTTGTTTACTCGCCCTATTTCATTTGTTTTAGTCTTATTAATTATATTTACTATTGTTAGCCGAACGAAATGGTTTGAGCAAACTACCAGTTTTTTCAAAAATCGTTTAAGACTATTTTTAAGAGGAAGGATTCATTAAATTAAATTTTATTAGTTATTATTCATGTTTTCAAAAAATAAAAATAGGAGCCAATTAGAGATGTTTAATATGGAAAAAAATAGGATAAGGATAGGCATAGTGGGGTCTGGTTTTGCCGCAAATTTTCATTTCCGTTCTTATTTAAAGATTCCAGGGCTTAAGGTAAAAGTAACAACAGTCTATTCCAGAAATAAGGAAAATTGCCAAAAATTTGCCAGTCAGAGAAAGATCAATCCCTCTTCTTCTATGGAAGAATTAATCAATCAGGTTGATGTAGTTGATTTGTGTGTTCCGGGTTTTTTGCATGAAAAATTGGCTATCCAGGCGTTAAACGCAAACAAAGATGTAATTGTAGAAAAACCTTTTACTGGGTATTATGGAAAAGAAGGTGATGAGCAATTTCTTGGTAATCGCTTTTCTAAAGAAATAATGTTAAAAGAAGCTTTAGCCAGTGCTGGAAGGATGTTGAAGGCAGAAGAAAAAAGCCGTGGGAAAATTTTTTATGCTGAAGATTGGATCTATACGCCTTCAATCCAAAAAGAAGTAGAAATTCTAAAAGAAAGTCATGGGCAAATATTAAGGTGTATAGGTGAAGAATCCCATAGTGGTTCTCATTCTAAAGCTTATGGCATTTGGAACCAATCGGGCGGAGGGTCTTTGATTGGGAAAGGCTGTCACCCCTTATCGGCGATTCTTTATCTTAAGAGAATTGAGGGGATGGAAAGATATGGAAAGTCGATAAGACCAGTAAAGGTTAGTTGTCGTACCCATGAAATTACTCGGGATGCCGCCTATATTAATTCAGGTTATTTACGCACTGATTATTATGATGTTGAAGATTATGCTTTACTACATGTTATTTTTGAAGATGGTACGGTTGGTGATGTTTTTGCTTCTGAAGTCGTTATGGGAGGAGTAAATAATTATTTAGAGATTTTTGCTAATAATCATCGTATCCGATGTAATTTAGGGCACTTTGATATGATTCAACTATTTAACCCCAAGGAAGAACAACTAAAGGATACTTATATTGTAGAAAAAATTGAAACGAAACAGGGCTGGAGTTTCCCATCCCCGGATGAAGATTGGGCTTTCGGTTATCCTCAAGAATTAACTGATTTTATCTATTGTATTTTAAATGATAAAGTTCCTCAATCCGATTCTCAGTTAGGTTATGATACAGTAGCAGTCTTATATACTGCTTACGTCTCAGCTGAAAGAAAAGGCCAGGAGGTTGAAATTCCTCGAGAATAACCAAATAATTAATATCATTCTTTTTAGGAGAAAAATCAGATGAGTTATGGTTTTGGCATTATTGGTTTAGGACTAATTGCTGATTTTCATGCCCGAGCTATCCAAGAAATGCAAGGTGGAAAACTAGTTGCCTGTTTTTCTAGACATCAGGAAAAGGCTGAAAAGTTTGCTAAAAAATATCAATGTCAGGGATATTCTTCATTAGAACAATTTTTAAGTCATCCTGGATTGGATATCGTTAATATCTGTACTCCCTCCGGTGCCCATTTAGAGCCTGCTTTGATTGCAGCAGCAGCCGGGAAGCATTTAATTGTAGAAAAACCTTTGGAAATTACTCTTTCACGATGTGATAAAATTATTAGAGCTTGTGAAGAAAACGGAGTAAAGTTAACCGGTATTTTTGAGTCCAGATTTTTTAAATTAACCTCTGTCATTAAAAAGGCAGTGGATCAAGGACGATTTGGTCAAATGGTCTTGTGTGATGCTTATATAAAGTGGTATCGCTCTCAAGATTATTATAGAAAAGGAAGGTGGCGTGGGACTTGGAAATTGGATGGCGGTGGTGCTCTCATGAATCAATCCATTCATGCTATTGATCTTTTACATTATTTTGCCGGAGAAGTTGAAGAGATCCAAGCCTTTACTGAAACGATTGGACACCAAGGAATTGAAGTCGAGGATAATGCAGTAGCTCTATTAAGGTTTAAAAGCGGAGCATTGGGAGTGATTGAAGGCTCTACCTCAGTATATCCTGGATTTCTAAAAAGAATTGAACTTTCAGGTATCGAGGGTAGCGTAATTATGGAAGAAGAAGATCTTAAAGTATGGCGCTTTAAAAACGAACTGCCTGAGGATAAAGAGATAAGGAATCAATTTTTTTCACAAACCAAATCTGGGGGTGGAGCTTCTGATCCTGGGACAATTGATTTTTGTGGCCATCAATACCAATTTGAAAATATGGTAGAAGCGATTAAGAATAATAAGGAACCTTTAGTTAATGGATATGAAGCGAGAAAGGCAGTTGAGATTATTCTGGGAATTTATAAAAGTGCCCGGGAAGGAAAAAAGGTAAAATTACCCTTATAATTTTAAAATTATTTAAAGTAGGGAGAATAGGATGTATCTTAGTGGATTTGCTGATGAAGCAGCTGATGATATTGAAAATCAGATAAAAGTAACGAAGGAACTGGGTTGGAATTACATTGAGGCTCGGCAAGTTAATCAACAAAATATAACTACTCTTTCTGAAGAAGATTTTGATTTTATTTGCCAAAAATTAAAAAAAGAAGAAGTAAAAATAAATTGTTTTGCTTCTACCATTGCTAATTGGCAAAAAACGATTGATTCACCACTACAAGAAGATTTAAAGGAAGTCAGGCAAGCAATTCCCAGAATGAAAAAATTACAGGTCAAAATGGTAAGAATTATGAGTTATGCTCCCTTAAAGGATCAGGAAGGAAATATCTTGCCTGAGCAAAGAGAAGAAGAAATATTTCGCCGTCTTAGGATTATTTGTAAAATGTTTAATGAGGAAGGAATCTTACCCGTGCATGAAAATTGCATGACTTACGGTGGTCTAAACTGGCAAAACACCATGAAACTTATACATAATGTACCAGGTTTAAGTCTAGTTTATGATACTGGGAATCCCCTTGTAGTTGCTCTTTCTGAGATACAGGATTTTAAAAATAAGGATGTGAATAAGAATATCACCTGGGAATTCTATTCTCATGTTAAAGATCATGTTTCTTATGTTCATATCAAAGATTGTCGCTACAATGCAGTAAAAAAACAAATAGAGTATACTCTTCCGGGAGAAGGACAAGCGTCTGTTAAGCAAATTGTTAAAGACTTATTAGATAATGGTTATGATGGTGGATTTTCCATCGAGCCTCATATGGCAGTGGTATTTCATGACCCTAAAGTTAGATCGGGAACTCAAGAAAGACTGGAAAACTATATCAAGTATGGACGTCATTTTATGAAGCTTTTAGGAGAAATTAAGCATGAGGAGAGTAAAAAAATAATTGAATGATTTAGATATAAAAGAGTGCGGTCTGGAATAAATTGGCTGAATAAATAAGTGAAGAGTTAAAGGAGCTAAAAGGATGAAAAAATACTTCAGGAAAGGTCAATTAATGGTGAAAGTATACGAAAATAAAAATTCTATGGGGAAAGCTGCAGCTGAGAAAGCAGCTAAAATATTAGTAGACGCAATAAAAGAAAAAGGCGAAGCTAATTTCATAGCAGCGACTGGCGCATCCCAATTTGAATTTTTACACAATCTTACCAGCATTTCATCTATTGATTGGTCAAAATTATCCATGTTTCACTTAGACGAGTATGTAGGACTTCCGGAAACTCATCCAGCAAGCTTTAGAAGATACTTAAAGGAAAGGTTGATCAATAAAGTACATCCGGGAAATGTATATTTAATTAAGGGAGATGCTGAGAATCCAGAGCTTGAATGTGAACGTTTGGGTAAAATTATAATTCAAAAGAAGATTGATCTCGCCTTTGTGGGAATTGGAGAAAATGGGCATCTCGCCTTTAATGATCCTCCGGCTGACTTTGATACTAATAAATCCTATCTTGTAGTTGAGTTGGATGATTCCTGCAGAAAACAACAACTTAACGAGGGATGGTTTGAAAATATTGATCTAGTTCCCAAAAAAGCAATTTCAATGTCAATTAATCAGATCATGAAATCAGAAAATATAATTTGTACTGTTCCGGATAATCGAAAAGCACAGGCGGTAAAAAATTGTTTTGAAGAAGAAATTTCCCCCTTATATCCTGCTTCAATTTTGAGAAAACACCCACAAGTTTATTTTTATTTAGATAAAAATTCAGATAGTTTAATTAATAAATAATTGAATAGGAACGTAAATATTTATTTATATTACTTTCAATTGGTGGCTTGTTAATTTTACAGAAAAATCAGGATCGACTCAACATAATTTATGTCTTAAAAAATGTTTTAATATAATCTTGCTACAAATATTTGACAAAATTAAAAATCATCTTGTATAATATAACTAGCCTTGAATATAGAAATAATTTCTATATTATAGAAATTATCAAAGGGAAACGAGATGGAAAAAATAAACCCTAATTACCCCATAAAAGTTTTAGATAAAACCTTCTCTCTTCTTGATCTTTTACTTCAACATAGTTCCTCTATGCATATGACCGAAATTAGTGAAAAACTAGGGTTATATC
>DSEL01000011.1 GCA_011056645.1 Candidatus Atribacteria bacterium | reverse complement strand
TTTTTAAAAATCCTTCTTTTTTTAAAAAACTATTAAATATTTTTATTTTTTTTGTAAAGAAATATATAAAATAAAAGGGGTAAGAAATATTTTAAAAAATATCTTACCCCTTTTATTTTTTCCTGATTCAATAGTTTAGATTCTTTATTTTTTGATGGTTTCTTACCTTAACATAAACTTTTATTTTATTTTCTGCTCCACTATTTTCAAAACTTTTTCTTTCTGCCCTTTCTCTTGTAATAATATTTCTTTTATAGAAGAGGAAAGTTCTATTCTTACTTTCTCGTCGTTAATCATTTTCAAATTTATTTTTACGTTTAATAAGGCACTTTCCAGGGCAGCTTCTGCCATTAAGACTGCCACCCCTACATCACTTATCACATTTATATTGCCTTTTTCGGCAACTTCTTTAGAAAGACTTAATATATCCAGACATTTATAAGCAATCCTAAGAGGGACTTTTGCAGTTTTGATTAGTGATTCCTGCATCTTCTCAGCTCTTATATTTTTTTCATCTTCAGTTTCTTTGGGCATCTTATAAGTAGCCATAAAATCATTAAATACTTTAACGTCCTCTTCAATCAACTGGCTTAATTCATTACGTAATTTTTCCGAAGAACTTAAAACTTTTTTAAACTCTTCTTCTACCTTTTCATACTTCTTTTTGCCTATAGTTAAATTACTTACCATTGAAATTAAAGCGGCCCCCAGGGTACCGACCAACGCAGCTACACTTCCTCCTCCAGGAGTTGGAGAATTCGAAGCCAATTCATCCAAAAAGTTACTGATTTTTTTGTCAATTAACATCAATCTACCTCCTTGATTTCTAATGCTTAGTCTATTGAACATAATATATAGTAAAGAAAATTTAAAATAATACCTTAAATCTAGAGCTTAGAACATTATTAGTGTATAGCATTGAAGTTGCTTACAATAAATTCTATACTACTTTTTTTATCAATTCAGGGTTTTCGTTTTTTATATATTTTTTTAATTCTGGTAAATCTGCTGTATTAATTAATACTTTTCTTCCCTTCCATCCTCTCATAAAATAGACTAAAGATCTCTCCTTGCCCTTTCTGATCTCTACTGAATTCATTTCTTTAAAATTAAGTCTATCTTCTCTTCTCAATAAAAATAACGTCAGAGTAGTAATTAGTATTCCTTCATTATCAATAGTTATTTCAGTTTTATTTGACACAACTAATATAAAAAAGAAACCTAAAACTATCAAAATGTTTTGCTTGTTGATAATCCCACACACTATTGTAATCACTCCCACCAACAAAGAAGAATATTCTAACCATTTCTTAGTTTCTTTTGGATTATAGGTTTTAATCATTTTCCCCTCCAGTAGGTTAATATCTGATTTAGTGGTCGCAAATTATCTAATTACCGGTTGAGTAATTAATAAAAGAATAAGAAGAGGCTACCAACCCGCATCAACAGTAGTCCAAAAACTATTATAATCTTCATCGGGATAAGTTACTTTACTTAGACTATTTTAACTAATTTTTTTTCTTGCTCTTTAAGTAAGCTTCAATAAAGTAATTTATTTCACCATCCATAATTGCTTGCAAATTTCCACTTTCCGCTTCTGTTCGATGGTCTTTCACCATTTGATAAGGGTGAAATACATAAGAACGAATCTGACTCCCCCAGGCAATATCTTTCTTTTTACCTCTAATATCTTTTAAATCTTTTTCTTTTTCCTGTTGGAAATTTTCGAACAATCTTGCCCGTAAAATTTTCATTGCAGTCATTTTATTACTGTATTGAGATCTTTCATTCTGGCATTGTACTACAATATTAGTAGGCAAATGGGTTATTCTTACCGCAGAATCAGTGGTATTAACATGCTGGCCACCTGCTCCCGTGGCTCGGTAAGTATCTATTCTCAAATCTGATTCCTTGATCTCAATCTGTACTTCCTGGTCAATTTCAGGGATAACCTCCACCGAAGCAAAAGAGGTATGCCTTCTCTTATTCGCATCAAAAGGGGAAATTCTAACCAGACGATGTATTCCTTTTTCCGATTTTAAATATCCAAAAGCATGGTTTCCATCAGTAGTGAAAGTAACATTTTTTATTCCAGCTTCTTCCCCGGGAGATATTTCTATGATCTTGGTGATATATCCATTTTTCTCTGACCATCTCAGGTACATCCTCAATAACATTTCAGCCCAATCTTGAGATTCTGTACCACCAGCCCCTGGTCGAATAGTAACTATAGCATTATTAGAATCATATTTACCATCAAACAAAATAATTAATTCTTTTTTTTCAATATCTTTTTCTACCGCTCTTGCTTTTTGCTCTATCTCTTCCCAAATTTCTTTCCTGTTTTCTTTCAAATTAAGCTCTAAGAATATTGATAATTCTTCCAAATTATCCTTTAGCCCTTTAAATTCCCCTATAGTATCTTTTAATTCTTTAATCTTTTTTGTAATTTTTTGAGCTTTTTCCTGATCAACCCAGAAGGATTTTTGAGATATTTCTTTTTCTATTCTTTTTACTTCTTCCTCTTTCCCGAATAAGTCAAAGATAAGTCCCCATTTCATCAATTTTTTTACGAAGTTGCTCAATTTTATTTTGTATTTCCTCTATCATTTTTTTTGGTTTCCTTTCTGTTTTCTAATTATCTTTACTACCTTTCTTAATTTTAATTATATAATGCTGGTAACATTTTCTCACTTTCATCTAAGTATATTATATGTTTTTTCCACAGCAATGTTTATACTTTAATCCACTTCCACATGGACAAGGATCATTTCTCCCTATCTTCTTTTTCTTCTTACCTTCTTCTCCTTCTAATCCTTCTCTTTTAGCAAAAGCTGATTTCTTTATTTGACCATTTACTATGGGAGTAGGTATTTTTTTTCTCGTCGGTTGGATCCCTCGAGATTCATCTTTTTTTAGTTTCACTTTATAAATAAATTTTACTACTTCTTCTTTGATGCTATTGATCATTTCTTGAAACATATTATGGGCTTCAAAATGATATTCCATTAAAGGGTCTTTTTGTCCATAAGCTCTTAATCCTATACCCTGTTTTAATTCATCTAAACGCCGTAAATTATCTTTCCATTCCCGGTCTACTACCCGAAGTACAATCATTGTTTCGATCTGTCTCATTAAGGGAGCAGTAAATTCTTGTTCACGCAATTCATATATTTTAAAAGCTTTTCCTGTTAAAATGTTTTGTAATTTCGGTATAGATAGCTTAGGAGTGTCTTCCTTGCCAATAACCAGTGAAATAGAGAAAATTTGCATAAAATGATCTTTAAGCCCGGGCCAATCCCATTCTTCAGGGTAAATTTCTTTATTGGTATAATTTTTTAAGATATTCTCGATAGTATCTTTTACCATTTCTAAAACATGTTCTTTAATATCTTTGCTTTCCAATACCATTCTCCGTTGTTGGTAGATTACCTTTCTCTGGTATTCCATTTCATTATCAAAATCTAAAAGCTGTTTTCTTATCTCAAAATTTCTTCCCTCCACTTTTTTCTGTGCACTTTCTATTGATCTGGTAACTAAAGGATGCTCAATAGGAATATTCTCCTCCATACCTAACCTTTCCATAATCCCGGAAATGCGATCGGAACCAAAGAGCCGCATGAGATCATCTTCCAAAGAAAGAAAAAAGCGAGAAGAACCGGGATCACCCTGTCTTCCGGATCGACCTCTTAATTGATTATCAATCCGCCTACTTTCGTGTCTTTCCGTTCCGACCACATGCAAACCTCCCAATTTTGCTATTCCTTCTCCCAAGACTATATCGGTTCCTCGTCCAGCCATATTAGTAGAAATAGTTACATTTTTACCCTGACCTGCCTGAGCTATAATTTCTGCTTCTCGTTCGTGATTTTTCGCATTTAATACATTGTGTTCAACATTTTCTTTTTTTAATAATCTGCTTACTGTCTCTGATTTATCAATGGATACTGTTCCTACTAAAATAGGCCTCCCCATCTTATGCACTTCAACTATCTCTTTAATTACAGCTTTAAATTTTTCTCTTTCAGTTCTATAGATAATATCCGAATAATTGTTCCTGATTAATTTTTTATTAGGAGGAATAACTACTACAGGAAGATTATAGATATGAATAAATTCTTCTTCTTCTGTCTTAGCAGTGCCGGTCATTCCGCTAAGTTTCTGGTATAATCTAAAATAATTCTGGAAAGTGATAGTAGCTAAGGTCTGATTTTCTCGGGCAACTACCACCCCTTCTTTTGCCTCAATAGCTTGATGCAGGCCATCACTGTATCTTCTCCCAAACATCAATCTTCCAGTAAATTCATCAACAATGATCACTTCCCCATTTTTTACTATATAATCAACATCTTTTTTAAATAATTTATGTGCTTTTAAGGACTGGATGATATGATGCTGAATATTCATATTTTTCTCATCGTATAAATTATGTATTTGCAATAGTCCTTCGATACGATTAACCCCTTCTTCAGTAATGGTAATCGTCTTTTCCTTCTCATGTACTTTGTAATCTACCTCTTTTTGTAATCGAGTGGCAATCTTGTTTACTTGTTGATAGATTTTGGTTGACTCCTCAGAAGGGCCAGAAATAATCAACGGAGTCCTTGCTTCATCGATTAAAATACTATCCACTTCATCAACAATAGCAAAATTATAACCTTTTTGAACCACATCCTCCAAACGAATTGCCATATTATCTCTTAAATAATCAAAACCAAATTCATTATTAGTACCATAGGTTATATCAGCTTCATAAGCCTCTTTTCGTTCATCGATTCTCATATCATGCTGGATTAAACCTACTTTTAATCCTAAGAACTCGTAAATTCCACCCATCCAATATCTGTCTCTTTTAGCCAGGTAATCATTTACAGTAACGATATGCACATTTCTACCACTTAAAGTATTAAGATAAGCTGGCATGGTAGCCACCAAAGTTTTACCTTCTCCGGTAGCCATTTCGGCAATTTTACCCTGATGTAAAACAATCCCGCCAATAAGTTGGACATCGAAAGGTCTCATCTTGATAACTCGTTTCGCTGCTTCCCGAACGACTGCAAAAGTTTCTGGGAGAATATCATCCAAAGTTTCACCTTTGCTAAGTCTTTTGCTAAATTCAGTGGTTTTATTTTTTAACTCTTCATCCTTTAATTTTAAAATATTTGCTTCGTAACTATTAATTTTTTCTACTATAGGTTGCAGTTTTCTTAATTCCTTTTCATCTGTATCGCCAAATATCTTTTTAGCCCAATTAAACATAATTCTTTTTTCCTTTTTATTTTGCTATTTGAAATTTTTTTTGTAGTATAGATGATTATTTTAGATTGTTATTAGTAAGTTAGTCCAATCTAAATTCGTTAACTAAATAAAAAATAATATTTTCCCCTAATTTAACTCTTCTCTTTTGCTATCCGTCATCTCGATGAAAATTAATTTTCGAGATTCTGTTCTTTCTTCATCATAGCATCTTGAACCAAGCTGAACACTCCACAAAACATTAAAAAATCTCCGGCACTTACCACTGAGGGATCAGGAAAAGGAGGAGGCAAGGGAATAACATCCGCTAAAAATCCAAATAAGGTCTTATCAGTTATTAGGGTATGGGTAACATAGCTGCCTTCTTTTAACACCAGAGCAAAATCATTTAATCCTGCTTTATATAAACTACTCAATAATACCGGCATATGGCCGCCGTTTACTACAATAACTATAAAATTAAATACTATTCCCAGGAAGATAATGTTCATTCCTTTTAACTTTTTATTATTCCAAACTGCCATTAAAAGTACAATATAAGAGAAAATTATCATATAGGAACTGTAATCAAGAATAATTTTTAATTTTTTTGATCCTAAAAAGATCAATCCTGCTTGAATTGCGCAGGCTAATACTATTAATTCTATTTTTTTTAACGAAATCTGACTTAAACTGCTTAACTTACCATTACGAAGCAGTCCTATTATAATAGAAAGAATGATAATATAAATATATAACATTTACTCTTCTCTTTCTCTATTAATAATTGAAATAAGAGCCTTGACTATTTGGGGGTCAAATTGTTTTCCGGATTGATCCTCCAATTCTTTTAATATTTTTTCCTTGCTTAATTTTTTTCTGTAAGGACGGTCTGAGCCCATGGCATCATAGGCATCTGCTGCGGCAATAATTCGAGCCAAAATAGGTATGTCTTCACTTTTTATTCCATCAGGATAGCCTTTGCCATCAAACTTTTCGTGATGATGATAGATCGCTTTACAGGAATTTTTCAAAAAATCTACCGGCTCGATAATCTTAGCACCCATAATGGTATGCTCTTTTATTTTATCGAATTCTTCATCAGTTAGACCGCTACTCTTGCCTAAGATACTATCGGCTATACCAATCTTTCCTATATCGTGAAGTAGTGCAGTATATTCTATATTCTCAATGTCCCGATCAGATAAATTCAATTCTTGAGCCAAAGCAACCGATACTTCGGCTACCCTTTCCGAATGGCCTTTGGTATAAGGGTCTTTGGCATCAATGGCGGCTGCCAAAGCACGAATGGTATCCAGATACATTTTACGCATCTTGGTATATAATTCGAAAGAACGACGAGCCAACAGTAAAGGGAGAAAGAACAATAAAATGCCAAAAACTCCGACATCTACATAGACAATAGCCATTAAAAAACCCATAGGAGCTTCAGCCAAATAACTGGGTATCATCTCTTTTATGTTCACTCTCCAAATAGTAGCTATCTTAGAATTTTGAGCAAAAGATATCACTATGGTAACTAGGGTTGAGTTAATAAGACAATAAGTTAAGGCACATAAAGCTGCAGGAAAAGCAAATTTAAAGAAATTTTGAAAACCAATAATTCCGCCGGTATATTGATAAACAAGACCCGCCACCCCAGCTGATAGCGCATATTCAGCAGAATTAAATATAACTTTATACCATGATTTCTTCCCTTCTATTATTTCGGCTATAAAGGCACTCAAAGCGGTTATTAGCATGGCTAAAGCCGGGCCATAGACTAAAATCAGCACAAAATCAACAGGAAAACCGATACTGATACCACCACCAGTAGGCAATTCCACAGGAATGAATTCTGCAAAGGCAGATATGACAAGAAAAAAAATAAACACCAGCCATATATTAGACAATTCGGGTAAAGAAGGCATTAAATATATAAAAAGACTAACAGCTAATATCGCTATTACTCCAACATAAACTTTTAATTTTAAAGGCAAATGCCTTACCTCCTTTGAGCATAAATAAAATAGGCCGGTGAGCCTCCTCTATTATGCTATATTATCTCCAGTGAAATTTAGCGCCACCAGCTAACAATAAAGCCATGACACTAATTAATAAGCTGATTAGTCTACTCTTATTAATCTTCATTTTTAGCACCTCCACGGTTTCTATTTGTTTTTACAACATTCAAAACCGCTTCGCTTCGCTCAATGAAACTATTGCATCTTTTATTGTGTTATTAGTTCTAAATAAGAGCCTCACCGACCATTTTTTTATTTTTCTTTAGTTAAAATTCTTCGATTAGTGGCTTTAAGGATTGCTTTTACTATTGCTTTATTAAAATCATCCTTGATTACCGCTGAACCGACTAAATTTTCCTTTCTTTTTGAATCGATTAGATTAATAGACACTACTATTATCCCTTTACCGTCTAACTCAATCTTTTTTATTTCATCTGTTTGAAAGAAAATAGAGCCCTCCAAATAAGAGCTTATTCCTTCTAAGGTAGCTTTAGCCACCAAATATTCTCGATTTTCATCCCAATTTTTTCCCGATACTTTACCTTCATATATTTTTCCGTTATTTTCTAATTTTACATGCACTTCAAACTGATTACCGATCACTCCCACTTTTATATCAGAAAATTTAAGTCTTAAAGAAGATTCTGATTCTTCCTCTATGGTTTGTTCATCTCTTATTTCCTTATCCTTTACTTGTGCTATGCTAATTTTTCTATAATCTACTTGAATATTATATTTTGCTAATAAAAACGATTCAATATCCCGAGTAATTCTTTTGGGATTAGAAGAATCTTTGGTAATTATATGAATCTCTTTTATATCTCCATCCTCTGATAATACTATTTTTGCAAATAAAATATCACTCATATCTTTTAAAGATTTTTCTATTTCTCCTACTTCAAAATTAAAGCGTCGGGGAATTATAAAATTACGAAACGCATGTAACTTATTTTTCTCCATAAATTCCTCCTTAAAATTCCGGTTCGATCAGTCCGAAATTCCCGTCTTTTCTTTTATACAAGACGTTTACTTTATTTGTATTATCATTAGCAAAAACAAAAAAATTATGCCCTAATAAATCCATTTGCATTGCTGCTTCTTCTACGGACATTGGCTTGATAGCAAATTTTTTGGTCTTTACAATTTTAGCAATCCTTTCCGGTTCACTATCTTCAATATTAACTCCTTCATTAACCAATTCTTTTCTTTCTGCGCCGGGGTAAGGTTTTTGAAAATATTTTTCTTTATACTTCTGTATTTGTCTTTCCAACTTATCTACTACTTTATCTATGGAAGCATACATATCATCCGTTTCTTCTTCTGCTCTAATTAAAGCTCTGCTTGCCTGTAGAGTTGCTTCCACAATTTGTCTATTTTTCTCTACGCTTAAAGTTACTATTACTTCTAAGATATGATCAAAATGTCTTTCTATTTTATTTAGTCTTTTTTCTATATAATTTTTCATCGCATCAGTTAATTCTATATGTTTTCCCTTGAAAGTAATTTTCATATCTCTTTCCTCCTTAGTAATAGTTTGTTGTACCTTATTTATATATTCTCCAAAGGAATAAAAAATCCTTTTTTATTTTTAACTTTTTTTAAATTATTTTTATTATAGTTTATCCCATTCTCTTTAAAGCAATTTCTTTTCACTGATTATATAACTATGGTTTTTCCGCCTTCCCTTAGACTGACCTGGTCTTTGCCCCCACACCCGCCTGCTGAGAGTTTTGCTCAGGAAATTGTTCCTTTACTACTACTCTTCTCTTATTGTTCTAACCTGTTAGGGTTAAGGCAGGACTTACTCCAAAGCCGCACCATGCTCAGTAACCAAAGTTACCTTACGTGGGTCGTTTCGCCTGCGACTGGCTTCGACTTTCAACCACAGCTCTAAGGAGAGGCGGAATATGAGATTTATACAGTTCGAGCTAAAGTTAAAACAAATATATTATTAGCTCGAAATTTGATTAATTCTTTAGCACATTCTTCTACCGTAGCCCCGGTAGTAAATACATCATCCAAAATCAGAATATTTTTTCCTATAATTTCCTTTGGTTTTTCTACTGAAAAAGCTTTAAGTATATTTTTTTCTCTCTCTTTCTTGGACAAATTGACCTGAAATGGAGTAGCTTTGTTCTTTATTAACAAGTTTTTTCCAACCGGAACAGAAAAATAATCTCCTATAGTGATGCTTAGTAGTGCACTCTGATTGAATCCCCTTTTTTTTATATCATTCTTATGTAAAGGAACAGGAATAATTAAATCAAATTTATTTTTAAACTCATCATTATTTAATAAATACTCGACCATTAATTTTCCTAACGGTTTTGCTAATTTTTTCTCTCCGTAGTATTTAAAGAGGTGGATACATTTTTTTAACACCTTGCTATATACACCTACAGAACGAGAGAATTCAAAGGAATATTTTTTTCTTTTACAGTCAAGGCATAGAATTTCTCTGTTTTGTTCAAAAAAATCGTTAAGTATTAAAGGTTTTCCACATTTTATACAATATGGGTGTTCGATTAATTCAATAGCTTTAAAACAATCCTCACAAATTGAATATCCCTTAGATTCTTGAATAGGTTTTTCACATATTTTACAATCCAAGGGAAAAACAAGATTTAACAATCCTTCTTTTATATATTCTATCACATTTTTATTGTTCATTCTAATCCCAGTTCGTAGAATCCCTAATATAGTATTATTAGTATATGATATCGAGTTAAGAAAGAGAAAAAAAGGAATGCTCTTTTTTCTATCTAAGTACCCTACTAAAGTTTACCCTGAATTCAATAGCTATCCATTTTAAAAACTTTTATTTCTTGAGATTACTTCTCTCACGAGCTAATAGATACAAAATGCAAACGATGAATTAGGTCCCCATTTGCCAGGAAGAAAGATATTTTTCTTGTTCTTCGCTAAGTTTATCAATTTTTATTCCCATTGATTCTAATTTCAATCTGGCAATCTCTTTATCAATAAGCTCGGGAACACAATAAACTTTTTTCTCTAAATTTTCCCCTTCTTTTAGCAAATATTCGGCGGATAAAGCTTGATTAGCAAAACTCATATCCATTACACTTGCCGGATGTCCTTCTGCAGCAGATAAATTTAGCAGTCTTCCTTCCGCTAAAAGATTTATCTTTTTTCCGCTTTCTAAAGTATATTCCTCAATATACTCTCTAATCTTATTCTTGTATACGGATAATTTTTCTAATGCCCCTATATTAATCTCCACATTAAAATGTCCTGAATTAGCTAAAATTACTCCATCCTTCATTAAAGGAAATTCTTCTATAGATATTACATTTATATCTCCGGTTAGGGTTATAAAAATATCTCCGATCTTGGCTGCCTCTTTTATAGATTTTACCTGGTAGCCGTCCATTACTGCTTCTAATGCTTTCATGGGGTCGACTTCAGTAATTATCACCTGAGCGCCCATACCATTAGCTCTCATTGCTAAACCGCGAGCACACCAGCCATACCCACAAATAACAAATATTTTACCGGCGACTAAAATATTAGTAGCCCTTAGTAATCCATCAATGGTGCTCTGTCCGGTACCATATCTATTATCGAAGAGATATTTAGTCTGAGCATCATTTACCGCAATAATCGGATACTTTAGAGCTTTATCTTTTTCCATACTTCTTAATCGAATAACTCCGGTAGTGGTTTCTTCAGTACCGGCAATAATGTCTTTAATTAACTCTTTCTTTTGTGAATGAATAGTTGAAACCAAATCAGCCCCATCATCCATGGTGATATTAGGTTTACAGTTTAGCACTTGTTCAATATGCTGATAATAAGTATCCTTATTCTCTCCCTTAATAGCAAATACAGAAATTTCAAAATCCTTTACCAGGGAAGCTGCTACATCATCCTGAGTACTTAGAGGATTAGAAGCACATAAGGATACTTTTGCACCTCCTTCTTTTAAAGTTCTCGCCAGATTAGCTGTCTCGGTAGTCACGTGAAGACAAGCGGATATTTTAATTCCCTTGAGAGGTTTTTCCTTATTAAATCTCTTTCTAATAGTTGAAAGAACAGGCATTTGTTTTTCAGCCCATTCAATTTTATCCTTCCCTTTATCAGCCAAACTAATATCTTTTATTTCATAATTCATTTTTGCGCTCCTTTCTTATTGTACAATTATTTAGTGAATAGTATTTAGTAAATACAATAGCGTGATGAGTAATTTGTAATAAGTAGCAAGTTAACAGTTTCGAGCTCCGGGTTGCAAGTTTCTAATTTATAAAAACTAGGAATATGCATGTTACTATACACCCTTACAATTAAATTTCAACTAAAAATTATAAACCAAAAACTAAGAACTTCTATTTAATATTAAAGACTATCGACTATTCACTAAATCAATTAATAAATTTGTAAATTGGTCAATTAAATATATGGATTTGTTCTTTTCTCCTCACCTATTGTCGAATTGAGACCATGTCCGGGATAAATGATTTTATCGTCCCCTAAAATTAATAATTTTTCTTTGATTGACTTTATTAAGTCTTGATAAGAGCCACCAGGTAGGTCTGTTCGACCAATACTTCCGGCAAATAAAGTATCACCCGTAAAAATAACATTATTTAAAACAAGGGAAATTCCTCCCGGGGTATGACCCGGTGTGTGAATTACCATTAATTTTAATCTTCCTAAAAATATCTCATCTCCCTCTTCTAAAAATCTATCTGCAGGAGGCGAGTATATCTCTTTTCCCATAAAATAAGAAAAATTTTTATTGGTATTGGTTAACATTTCAGCATCTAACCTATGGATGAATAATAAAGCCTTGGTCTTATCTTTTAATAGGCTATTGCCCACAATATGATCGATGTGTCCGTGGGTATTGATAATATACTTCAAATCCAACCTATTTTTCTGTAAAAGATTTATAATTAAATCTATATCATCATCTTCTCCACCCGGATCAATGACTGCTGCTTCATTAGTCCTTTTACAACCAATTAAATAACAATTGGTTTTTAATTCTCCGACTACCAATCTTTTTAGAAACATTTCTACTACAATCCTTTCTTGAATATAATCTATTATAAACCATTCAAATTAATAAAACAGCTTTCATATTCTTGGAAAAAAATAGTTATCAAAAATCTTTTAAAACAGACTGCATTGCTTTACTTATTTTTTTCAGAATTTGCGGATAATTAGTAATAATGCCATCTACTCCATATAAAATAAAACGCATCATATCTATATCTCTATCTACCGTCCATACATACACCGTTTTATCCAATTGGTGCAAGTAAGAAACGAGTTGCTCTTTGCATAAAAAGGCACGTGGATTTAATCCTTCCAATCCAATAATATGCTTTTTAGGATTTATCCATTTAGCATATAATCCATTTGCTTTAAGTTCAGGATATTTCTCTTTTAATAAGATTAGCGTGTCTCTGTCGAAAGATGAAAAAAGAATATGGTTATATCCAAAATCATCTGTCTCTTTTACTATTCTATCTACAATACCTGGATAAACCTTCTCTCCTCCCTTAATTTCTATATTTACTGCCATTTTTCCTTTTAATATTTTAAGTACATCCTTAAGTAAAGGAATCTGTTCATTATGATATTTCCTTATTTTACCTTTTTCTAGGTCAAGCATGTCTCTCTTTTTAATTTTTAGTTGCTTAAAACAAACTTTCTTTCCATCATTTTTCGAGAAAAAAAGCTTTTTTACTTCATCGAACCTATTACCGTCCCAATGCAAATAGAAACTAATTTTTTTTCTAGTCAACTGCTCATAAATATTCAAGTAAAACGAATTATCGTTAATAGTTCTTAATTCTAAAAAATATTTCTTCTCTTCCGGCAATTTTTCTATAATTTTTTTTTGACTTTTAATAAATAATTTAGAAATATCGTATTTTTTTAATTCTTTAAAAGTAAGTTGACTGACCGAAATTTTTTGACCAGTTAGTCTTTTAAGGTCCATATCATGGATCACGACTAATTTTTCATCTTTAGTAAGGTGTACATCCAATTCCACTCCGTCTATTCCTAGTTCAACTGCTTTTTTAAATCCAGAAATGCTATTTTCCGGAGCAATACCTTTTGCTCCTCTATGTCCTATAATAAGTGGTAGTTTCATATTAATTTCTCCCCAAAAAAGATAATTTTTTTTCTAAGTTCACTTTTCATTATCTAAAAAAATAGTAACCGGGCCGTCATTAAAAATTTTTACCAGCATCATGGCTTGAAATTCTCCGGTTTCAATTTTAAGGCCGTAATTTTTTATATATTTTATAAAGTAATCATATAATTTTTTTGCTTTATCAGGGAGAGCGGCAGAAACAAAACTCGGGCGTCTTCCTTTTTTGCAATCCCCGTATAAAGTAAATTGAGATATGACCAAAATCTGACCTTTTATATCTCTCGCAGAAAGATTCATCTTCCCTTCTTTGTCTTCGAATATACGTAAGTTGACTACTTTTTCAGCCAAGTATTCTACATCTTCTTCTTTATCATTTTTACCCACTCCCAAAAGGACTACTAAGCCATTTTCTATTTTTCCTATTTCTTTTCCTTCAATTTCTACTGACCCTTTTTTTACTCTTTGTACTACTGCTCTCACTATATATTCCTCGGATAAAAGATTTTTCCTAACAATTGTTTAATTAGAACGCGGTTACTCTCTTTGCTGTTAATATGCTCTTTATTTTTTTTATTTTTTTTATTATATCTTGCAGTTGATCAAGATTATTGATAGAGACTGTTACATTTATATTGGCAATATTATCGTTATTAGTGATGGCATTTATAGCACTTACTGTAATTTTAAGACTAGAAAAAATTAACATAATATCAGATACTAAATTTGAACGATCATCCGCAATTATTTTTATCTTTACTGGATAAAATAAATCTTCTGTTTTTATCCATTCTACTTTTACTAAGCGATCTTTTTCGGTAGAAACAAAATCTATATTAGGACAATCTACCTTATGTATAGATACTCCTCTCCCTCTGGTAATATAACCAATTATCTCGTCACCTGGAACCGGGTTACAACATCGAGAAAACCTTATCATAACATCATTAATCCCTTGAACTCTAATGCCCTGATCAATTCTTTTTTTTACCTTTAACGGAGGAATGGTCGGGATTATTTTTTCTTGAGGAATTATTTTAGATAATACCTGATAAGGTGTCAATTTTCTGTATCCAATATTTTCAAACATTGATTCTAATTCATTAAAGCCTAATTCAATACTCACTTCTTTTAATTTTTTAGTCAGCTCGGAAGAGGGCTCGCATTTATATTTTTCCATTTCTTTTTCAAAAAGTTCCTTCCCCTTTTGAATATTCTCTTCACGCATTTCTTTTTTAAACCAAATTCTAATCCTATTTTTTGCCCCTGATGTCTTAGCTATCTTTAACCAATCTCTACTAGGACCTCGGCTTGATTTAGAAGTTAATATCTCTACAATATCTCCGCTCTTCAATTTACTGTCTAAAGGAACTATCTTCTTATTAACTTTAGCCCCCATACATCTATGACCTACATCTGTATGGATAAGATAAGCAAAATCTATGGGTGTGGATCCAGAAGGTAAAATCTTCACATCACCTTTGGGAGTAAAAGTAAACACTTCATCCTGGAAAAGACCTATTTTTAGGTTTTCCATAAATTCTTTGGGATCTTTTAAGTCTTTCTGCCACTCTAATATCTGCCTTAACCAGGAAAGCCTTTCTTCTAATTTTTTATCTTTTTTTAAATCAATCTTCTCTTTATATTTCCAATGAGCAGCTATTCCATATTCAGCAGTTTTATGCATCTCCCATGTACGAATTTGTATCTCTAAAGGTTCGCCTTTTGGAGTCACCACTGTCGTATGCAAAGACTGATACATGTTTGATTTAGGCATTGCGATATAGTCTTTAAATCTACCGGGCATGGGTTTCCAAATTGAATGCAATAACCCCAAAACTGCATAACAATCCCTTATAGAATGGCAAATTATTCTAATGGCAATTAAATCATATATCTGGAAAAAATCTTTTTTCCCTTTTTCCATCTTTTTATAGATACTATAAATATTTTTAGGACGACCTTGAATTTCCGCTTCTATACTTACTTTATGAATTTCCTTTTTTATAATTTCTTTAATTGATTCTACATAACTTTCTCTTTCCAGACGATTTTTTGCAATTCGATTAACTACCTCTTTATATTTTGTTGGCTCCAAATAACGCAAAGAAAGGTCTTCCATCTCCCACTGGATCCTGGAAATACCTAATCTATTGGCAATGGGAACATAAATTTCCAGCGTTTCTTGGGCTGTCTTTAATCTTTTATGGGATGGTATGTACTGTAGAGTTCTCATATTATTCAGACGGTCTGCTAATTTTATCAAAATAACTCTTACATCTTCTGCCATTGCTAAAAACATTTTACGAAAATTTTCCGCCTGTTGTTCTTCTCGTGTTTTAAAAGAAATTTTGCTTAATTTAGTTACGCCATTAACTAACATTGAAATTTCTTCACCAAACTCTTCTTTAATGGTTGATAATGGAGTATCAGTATCTTCAATTATATCATGCAAAATTCCCGCAGCTATGGTAATCATATCAAGTTCTAAATCAGCCAATATTTTAGCTACCTCTAAAAGATGTGAAGTGTAAGGTTCTCCAGAATAGCGCTTTTGTTCTAAGTGGGCTTTTAGGGCATATTTATAAGCTTTTTTTATTAAGCTTATATTAGCTTGAGGAGCATATTGGGGTATTCTTTTCAAGATATATCTTATTAAAGTGAATTGAGAAATAATTTACACCTTCTTTACTAGTCGATAGAGAATAGTTGTTAGTCAAAATACAAGAAATAAGATGTAAGAAACAAGTATGTTTAATTAACCAATTTTCCAATTGACTTATTTACTGGTTGAAAGTGAGTAGTTTCACACGAATAATTTTTGGATTCTGGCTTCTGGAAGCTTCCTTCTATTTTTTTAACTAACTGAATAGATTAACAATAACCAACTAACCAGATAAGCTACTTACTTTCCACTAGAACATGAGATCTGATATCACAAAATTAATCATACTGTACCAGAGAAAAAATATCATATCCTTCCAATTTTTCTCGGGGATTTAAAAATGCAAGTTCAACTATAAAAGAAGCACCAATAACCTTTCCTCCTAATTTTTTAATTAGTTTAAATACTGCAGCTGTGGTGCCACCTGTGGCAAGAAGGTCATCAACAATCATGATCTTATCTCCGCTGTCTATAGCATCTTTATGTATTTCCAAGATATTCTCGCCATATTCCAACTCGTAAGATATCTTCTCTACTTCACTAGGTAATTTTTCGGGTTTTCTAACAGGTAAAAATCCAACCCCTAATTTATAAGCTACAGGGGCACCTATAATAAAACCACGAGCTTCTATTCCTGCAATATAATCAATTTGGTATTTACTGCAATGCTTAGTTATTTCATCAATACTACACTTGAATGCTTCTTTATCTTTTAATAGGGTGGTAATATCTTTAAATTGTATGCCTTTTACTGGAAAATCCGGAATATTTCTAATTTTTTCTTTTAAATCTATCACTTTTATTTACCTCCTAAAAAATAGTTTTTATATCTTTTATATTTAATTGAAGATTTTCCGTTCCATTCCATTTATTCAGTTCGATATTAAAAGCCAAATCTACTACTTTATGTTCGGAAAATATTTGGTTTCCTATTCTACTTAATTTGAAACCTATCCCGTCTAATGTTCTGTTTTCTTCCTTAACACTTATTTTTAAATGCTCTCTTTTTCCACCAACCAATTTCCAATTAGATATAATATTTTTATAGCTACAAAAGACTGGTTGAGGATTTCCAATCCCAAAGGGTTCTAGAATATTAATATCCTTCACTAATCCAAAATTAATATTACTTAATAAAATTTGTGCATCTATTTTTAATTCAGGCTTTAGATCATCTTCCTTAATGAAATCTTGAGATATTTCGTTAAGTCTTGATTTAAACTCAGGAATTTTGTTAGATTCTAGAGTAATCCCTGCTGCTAGCTCATGCCCACCAAAATTGATTAAAATATCCTGGCATGATTCTAAAAGATTATATAAATGAAACCCTTTGATACTCCTTCCCGAGCCTTTTGCTATACCATCTTTTTTAGAAATAATTATTGTAGGACGATTAAATTCATCCACTAATCTGGAGGCAATTATACCGATTACCCCTTGATTCCAATTTTCTGATGCAAGAATTAATATTTTATTGCCTTCTTCTTTTACCTGAATAGAAGCAAATTCCCTTGCTTCTTTTAAAATATTATCTCCTATTTCCTGTCTATGTTTGTTTATTTCACTTAATTTTCGGGATAGAAATGTAGCCTTATACTCAGAATTAGTTAATAATAATTCTAAAGCAAATTTAGAATCATCTAACCTTCCTGCTGCGTTGATACGAGGAGCAAGAGCAAAATTAACTTCTTTAGTGCTTATATCACCATAATTTACTCCACTTTCTATTATTAATGCCTTTAAACCTTCTTTTTTAGTTTGATTGAGTGCTTTTAACCCGTGTTTAATTAATATGCGATTTTCATCAATAAAAGGAACGGAATCAGCAATCGATCCTAATGCCACATAATCAAGTAAACTCCATAAATTATCCTGACTTTTCCCCAATTTCTCATACAGAGCCTGAGCCACTTTAAAACTTACACCTACTCCTGCTAGTTCCTTAAAAGGGTAATTAGCATCACATTTAGGATTTATTATTGCTATTGCAGGAGGAAGGTCTTTTTGGGGTTGGTGATGATCAGTAACTATAACATTTATACCATATTTATTTGCTTTCTCTATTTCAGAAATAGAACTAATTCCACAATCAACTGTAATAATTAGTTTAATATTATTTTTAAAGGCTATATCTATGGCTTCTTCGTTTAGGCCATATCCCTCTTGAAAGCGATTAGGTATATAGTAGTATAAATTAGTGGTAAAGTTCTTTAATATGGAAAATAACATGGCAACACTAGTGATTCCGTCGACATCGTAATCCCCATAGATCAATATTCTTTCGTGATTATTTATTGTTTTTAATATTTTGTTAACGGCTTTATCCATATCTTGAAAGATGTAGGGATCTGTTAAATCTTTAAGATCTGTCTTTAGGAATCTCCTAGCACTTAAAACTTCCTTCGTTCCTCTATTTATTAGTAATTGAGCTAAAATTGGAGAAATATTTAACTCTTTGGATAATTCTGATTGTAATTTTTTATCTTCTTTTAATATACACCACTTTATTTTATTTGTGCCCCTTTCTCATATTCCTATATCGCATTTTGTATGTTCCGTCCTCACTCTAACCTCAGCCTTAAAGATGAGAAGAAATAGATATATATCGAATTTAGTTCTCAGATTTTATTTTTCCGCGAGATACAAAATCCAAGAAACGAGATAAATATTAGCCCCTTTGATTCTGATTGCTTAACTTCCATTTACTTCAAGATATACTACAATATACTTTGTAGGAAATTAATTTTACATTTACTAATGTCTGAATATTCGGAAAATGATAGTAAAAATAATACTTATTGCCACACATATACCTAAAGGGAAGTAAAAGACAAAATTTTTTCTTTGAACTATTATATCTCCAGGGAATCTAAAAGGAAAAGATAACTTACCTACTAACAAAAAAATAGTTCCTAATATTATCAGCACTACTCCAAAAAATAGTAATGTTCTGCCTAATATATTAAATTCTGACATTTTTTATTTTACCATTTAATAGATAATTACTTTTTACCCTTTTTCACAGAAATTATAGTATTTCTTTGGTGTTTCTGAAATATTTTATTCCATTCCAATAATAATGGGCTGGCAATAAAAATTGAAGAATAAGTCCCGGCAACCATTCCTATAAATAATGCTAAAGCGAAATCAGAAAGGATATTTCCTCCGAAAAAATATAAGGTTAAAATTGGAATAATAGTAGTTAAAGCTGTGTTTATCGTTCTGGACAGAGACTGATTAATGCTCATATTGACTAAATTTTCAAAGGGCTCTCTGGTTTTAAACTTTATATTTTCCCTAAGTCTATCTAAAATTACAATTGTATTATTTATTGAATACCCGATAATAG
>DSEL01000010.1 GCA_011056645.1 Candidatus Atribacteria bacterium | reverse complement strand
TACTTTTGTTAAAGGGGAGCAGTATAAATCCAATTAATTATTTAATCTTTTATTTCTAAAATACAAGATTATATCAGTAAATACAAAACAAAAATTTAAGACATATAAGTAGATAATTAGATCAAAATTGTAAATTAATTTATGCAACACACCCGAGGAATAACCTATAAGCACGACCAATAAAAAAAATAAACTTTTACCTTCATTACTTCTTGAAGTATAGGATTTATAGATAGAAAACGGCCAAGCTGCTCCAAAACAAGCTATCATAATTGCTTCAAATATACTCATTTGGTTTATCTCCTGCTTTTTTAAAATTTATCAAACCGATTTATATTTTAACAACTGCTTTTTTGATTTTTTGCTAGTTCAAGCAGTATCTTTTTTTTATTTAATTCTGGATTTTCCGTAACTATCTTAAGAAGTTTTTTTAAAATTTCTCCTATTTCTTTTCCTTCTTGATATCCCAATAATTCAATAAGATCTTTACCTTTTATGGTTAAATCTTTAAAAGATACGGGCGGTCCTTCCTTAAGGGTTTCGCTTATATTGTTCTCTGCTCTTTCGATTTCAGCTAACCTAAATCTTTCAGTATTAGGGTTTTCTTTGATAAATGCTTTTTTTAACTCCCAGGCATCCTCTAAATTTTCTATGCCTATCCGCGAGGCAAGTCTTCTTATATTTATTTTTTTTGAAAAATTGAGAACTAGCCAATTTTCTTTAGTTAGGATGTTAACTTTTTTAATCACCTGGTTTTTAAATTTTAACCGCTGTAATATTTTAACCGCAATATTCTTTTTTTCATCTAAATGCATTATGCTACCTATATTATACAATAGAGCCGATAACCGCAAATTTAAATTTGGAGGCAAGTTCGTCACTATATCTAAAGAGCGTCCCAATAAATCTTCTTCTCCGTAAGAATTTTCTCTATAAACTCCCGCAAATTTTTGCAACTCCGGTATAACAAATCTTAAAAGCCCCAGCCGATATAATAATTTAAATCCTCTTTTAGAATCGTTACTCAGTAGTATTTTAGTAAATTCATCCCTGACTCTCTCCGGGCTTACTTTTTTAATCTTTGAACTATTCTTTTTTATCGCCGAAAGAGTAGCTTTCTCTATTTTAAAATCAAGTTCACAGGCTAATCTTACTGCTCTTAGCATTCTTAGCGGATCCTCTTTAATTCTTTCTATAGGATCCTCTACTCCTCTTATTACCCTTTCTTTAATGCCCCCTAATCCGTTAAAATAATCGATTACTCCTTCCGTTTCACTCCAGGCAAAGGCATTTATGGTAAAATCACGGTGCCCTAAATCTTCCACTAAACTTGAAGCGATGGCTGATTTATTTTTTTTAAAGGTACTTACTTCATAATTAACCTGCTTAACAACTACACTAACTGTCCCAAATTTTTTACCCACCGGAATCACTTTAAATTCTTTAAAAATTCGGAAAATTTCATCCGCGCTAGCACTCGTGGTGATATCCCAATCGTGAGCTTTCTCTCCCATGATCAGATTACGGATACATCCTCCCACCACCAAAGCCTCGTAACCTGAGTCATTCAATCTCCTGGTAATAAATAACGCTCCCGGGTCTATGTCTTGGGATTCTATCTTTAAATTAAGTCTATTCTCTTTTTTGTCTTTTTCCATCTTAACACCTTCTTAGATATGTTATGCATTCGATGTGTCTTGTTTGAGGAAACATATCTACAGGTTGGACTTTTTCCAGCTTATAGCCACTTTGGGCAAGGTACTTGATGTCTCGAGCCAGGGTAGGTAAATTACAGGAAACGTATAAAATTTTTTCGGGTTTAGTTTTTATTATATCCCTTAACATCTCCCGGGAACATCCCGTGCGGGGTGGATCTATTACCATAATTTGAACTTCTTCTCGATTTTTAATCCATCTGCAAAGCCATTTCTCTGCTTCTCCGGTAAAAAATTTTAAATTAGAAAGGTTGTTAAGCTTACAATTTTCCCGGGAATCTCTGACTGCTCCTTTTTCTAATTCTAATCCGTAAACTCTTTTAGCTTTACCGGCCAAATAGATGGAGATAGTTCCGGTTCCACAATAAGAATCGATAACCGTCTCTTCTCCGCATAAATTTGCATATTCTAATATTTTTTCATATAATACCTGAGCCTGAGAAACATTGACCTGAAAAAAAGATGCAGGCGATATTTTAAATTTAAAAGAACCAATGGTATCCTCTATGCTTGTTTTTCCCCTTAGAAGTTTAAAGCCTTTTCCTAATGGCAGTATCTTTGAACTTTTATTGATATTTTGATAAACAGAAACCGTTTGAGAAAAAGTTTTAATAAGATTATCTAAAAATGTTTCATCTATCTTTAGTTTTTCTTCTTTGGTGATAAAAATTACCATTATCTCTCCAGTATTTTTGCTTTCTTTTAATATTATTCCTCTTAAATTTCCCTGATCTGTTTTACAATCATAGATACTCATGTCCTGCTGAGTTAACTGCTCTCCCAGATATTTTATCAGACGATTAATCGCCTCGCTAAACAAGCAGCACTGGCAGGCAGGGACAAGAGCATGGCTTTTGGACTTATAAAATCCTAATCGTATTTTTCCGTTCTCTCGGGCAAGGTGAAAATACCCTTTATTGCGATAACGCCAGGGATCTTTCATTCCTATAATAGGCAAAGTTTTGATATTTTGATTGCCTATCCTATTCAAAGCATTTTCTACTATTTCCTTTTTCATTTCTAACTGTTTTTCATAAGCTATATGCTGCAATTGGCATCCTCCGCAGAGATGATAAACTGGGCAGGGGGGATTTATTCTATCGGGAGAAGAAGAAATCACTTGAATTAATTTTCCGCGGGCGAAATTCTTTTTTACATCGGTAATTCTTACCCTAACTCTTTCGCCTAAAATTATCTTCGGCACAAAAATAGCAAAATTGTCTATTCTGCCAACTCCTTCTCCCTGATGAGAATAGCTATTTATAAAAAACTCGTAGTTTTCTTCCAGCTTTACTGGTTTATCCTTCATATTATCTCCTGATAAATACTAATTTCGCCCCTTTTTCAGGTCTATCTCCTGAAGTTAACATTGTATATTTTCTGTTAATTGATGCTATTTATTTTACCACATCTTACTCGCTCTATATAATAGCATAACAAAGAATAGCTTTTTTGTCTCCCTCTCTTAAGTTCAGTAGACTGTTGAGGGGCAGGACTTTAAAAAATCCTAAAATTTTTTTTAAAAATACTTGACAGATAAAATTTTATCCTATATAATTGTCATTAGCAAATATTGCTAATAGCAAAAGGTTAATAGTATGATGGAAAAGAATTTAGTAGATCTAATAATCGAATTAAAAAAGGGATGCTTGGAAGATGAACGGCAAATTCGAACTCTATGCAATGTTTCTTTAGCAGAATACAAGGCGGTCATGGAAATTAAAACTGCAGAAAGAATAACTTGTAATGTTTTGTCTAAAAAGATGGGTCTATCTCCTTCCCGGAGTAGCCGGATAATAGATGGACTGGTGAGAAAAAAATATTTAATAAGGATGACTAACTCAGAAGACAGAAGATCATTTGTTTTATCTCTTTCATCCAAAGGAACAAAAATTAAAGAACAGATCGAGCAGGAAAGGAATAATTACGAAAGAAGAATCAAAGAAAAATTATCCATAGAAGAATTAGAATTAATAAGAGAAGGATTGGAATTAATCATTAAAATTTTTCGTCAAGAATAAAAAATAAAGGAGTAAAAAATCGATGGAAAATAGTAAATCATTAGAAGTAGAAGTAAATGGAAATAATTTCAAGCAGGAAGTTTTAGAATCTTCCATTCCAGTATTGGTGGATTTTTGGGCACCCTGGTGTATGCCTTGCCGAATGTTAGCACCTACTGTTGAAAAATTAGCCGAAGAAAACAAAGGTAAACTTAAAGTATGTAAGTTAAATACCGACGAGAACCAAAACATCGCAGCTCAATATGGCATCCAGGGCATTCCTACTTTAATCGCCTTCAAAGAAGGCAAAGAAGTTGGTCGCACTGTAGGAGTCACGTCAAAAGAAAAGTTACAAGAAAAATTAAATCCTCTACTTTAGCTTTTGTTTTACCCAGTTAAGGGAGTGAAAAAAACAAACAAAAAAATAATTAAATTTTGGGAGGTGATATTATGGCTATAGTACCATGGGAACCAAAAGAAATGAAAAACTTAAGAAATCTTTTTGATGAATTCTTTGATTTCGAAATCATACCCCAGAGTAGACACTTGAGAAAAAAATGGTTAGAAGGAGGAGAATGGTCTCCGCTGGTTGATGTTATCGATGAAAAAGACAACATCATCGTCAAAGCTGAACTTCCAGGAGTAGACAAAAAAGACGTAAAGATCTCTTTAAGTGAAAATACACTGGCTATTCGGGGAGAAAGAAAAGAAGAAAAAGAAACAAAAAAAGAAAACTACTACTGTTGTGAAAGGGCTTTTGGAAGTTATTCTAGAACGATCGCCCTTCCCGTCCAAGTAGATAATACAAAAACAAAGGCTTCTTACAAGAATGGAATATTAGAAATTGTTCTCCCCAAAGTCGAAGAAGTTAAACCAAAAGAAATAGAAATTAAACCCGAATAATGAGAAATTACAATTAACCCACTCCCTTAACTTTAATAAAAAAGCGAGCTCTAAATGTAAGCTTAGAGCTCGCTTTTGATTTTGGTATTAATCCCTAATTTTTATTATTCTCTTCTTTATTCTCTTCAGTGATTAACATATTTAAATCTAATATATCTTTTTGTATATCAATAAGTTTATTTTTATAACTATTTAATTCTTCACTGTTAGCACTCTGATCAGCCTTAAGTTCCAATCTTTTTAACACTGGCCAGAATATTGATTTTAATTTTTCAATATTCTCCTCTATTCCTCGGGACTCTACACTTTTTCCGCGTATCTCTAATCTTTCGCCGGGCAATACTTTTTCTTCTTCAATAGATAACCTTTCTCCCAGTTCCGGGGTATAGGTTTTAATTTTCAATTCTTCTTCAATCCTTTTAGAAATTTCCCCGGCTGCTTCCTCTTCCCCGTGTACGACGAATATTTTTTTTGGTTTATTTTTAAATGCTTTTATCCACTGCATAATCCCTTCCCTATCAGCATGACCTGAAAACCCGTCTAAAGAGTATATCTCAGCATTTACCCGGATCTCTTCGCCAAATATTTTAACCACTTTCTCGCCTTCCTTTATCCTTCTTCCCAGGGTCCCCTCCGCCTGATAACCGACAAAAACAATACTGGACTCCTTTCTCCATAAATTATGCTTCAGGTGATGTTTTATTCTTCCAGCAGTACACATCCCGCTAGCTGAAATGATCACTTTGCTTTCTTTGGAAAAATTTATCTGCTTTGATTCTTCTGTGGTACGCGTAAATCTTAAATTTCTAAAATCCAAAGGATTATTTCCTATACTTATAAGCTTTAAGGCATCTTCGTCAAAACAATCTGGATTTCTCAAAAATATCTCTGTTGCTGAGAAAGTTAACGGACTATCTACATAGACCGGCACATTTAAAAAATCCCGGTCTTCGGTTTGAATGTATTCGGTATAATATTGGTTTAACTCATAAATTATATCCTGGGCTCTCTCCACTGCAAAAGAAGGAATTACTATATTTCCTCTTCTTTTCATGGTAGCATTTATAATAGCGATCAATTTTTTGGTATCATCTTCTGAGGGAGGATGCAGCCTATTTCCGTAAGTTGATTCTACAATCAGATAATCTGCTTCATCGATAAGGCGGGGGTCTCTTAAAATAGGCCTATTCCGTCTCCCTAAATCACCCGAGAATACTAATTTGGTCTCTTTGTTCCCCTCTTCTCTTATCCACAACTCAATGATGGAAGACCCTAATATGTGCCCGGCATCCCTAAATCTTAAAGTGACTTCTTGGTTTATTTCTATTTTTTGGTCATACAAGAACGGCTTAAAATATTTCAGGCTCTCTTCCGCTTCTTTCAGGGTGTAAAGAGGTTCTCTCAATTTTTCTCCCGATCTTATTCTCTTCCGATTATCCCATTCATTTTCTATCTCCTGAATATGCCCGCTATCGGGGAGCATGATAGAGCATAAATCGGCGGTTGCCCTGGTAGAGTATATGCTTCCTCTAAAACCTTCCTTTACTAATTTGGGTATCCTTCCGCTGTGGTCTATGTGAGCGTGAGATAGAATTACAAAATCTATTTCCCTGGGATTGAAGCTAAAAGTTCTATAGTTCATGCGGTTAATTAATTTGCTCCCTTGAAACATTCCGCAATCTATTAAAAATTTAACATTACCGGTCTCAATTAAGAAGTTACTTCCAGTAACTATTTTAGTCGCACCCAAAAAAGATATTTTCATATCGCATTTTCCTTTCTATAAATTTAAGATTTCGGCTATCTTTGCTCTCATTTCCTCTTTTTCGCAAATCGTTTTATGCCGGATAGGCTTTTTCTCAATATCCCTTATCCCTGGCGGAATGGGAATTTGAGCTAAATCAGACATCCTTTTTATTAATTCAAAATCGTCAAATTTTTTATAGCGGTTATCTATTGATTCCATAACACTTTTGGTAAATTTAAAGGGGCTGGCTGTGGCCACAATAACTGTCTTGGTTTTATCCCCGGTTTTTGCAATATATTGCTTATATACGGCATAAGCTACTGCCGTATGGGGGTCGACCAAATATTTCGACTTCTCGAATATCTCTTTTATACATCGGCGGGATTCCTCTTGATAAGCAAATCCTCCATAAAAATCCTTTAATTTATTCTTTGTTTTAAAATCTATCCGATAGTAGCCTTTCTCTTTTAGAGAATCCATTAGCTCCTTTACCTTTTGACCCTCCCCTTCGTTTATCACCCATAACAATCTCTCCAGATTGCTGGAAACCAGTATATCCATCGAAGGAGAAATGGTCAGCACCATTTTTCTGCGCTTGTCGTAGACTCCGGTTTCAAAAAACTCTGCTAGTACCTTATTTTCATTAGAAGCACAGATTAATTTATCTATCGGTAAGCCTATCTCTTTAGCGTAGTAAGCTGCCAAAATATCTCCAAAATTACCGGTGGGGACAGCTATGTTTACCTTTTCGCCATGCTTAATTTCACTTCTACGCAACATATTTAAATAAGCATAAAAGTAATATACTATTTGGGGAATCAGGCGGCCAATGTTGATAGAATTTGCTGAAGAAAAGAGGGTATTTTTTTCTTCTATTTTTTTATTGAAGACGGGGTCTTCAAATATCTCCTTGACCCCTTTCTGGGCATCATCAAAATTCCCTCTTATGCCTATCACAAAAGTATTTTCCCCTTCCTGAGTAAGCATCTGTCTTTCTTGTATCTTGCTAACCCCTTTATGGGGGAAAAATACTATTATTTTGATCCCTTCTACCCCGGCAAAACCTTGAAGTGCGGCTTTCCCGGTATCTCCGGAGGTAGCGGTTAAAATAACTATTTCCTGATTAAGATTTAATTTTTGGGCAGCTTTTTTTAAAATATGGGGGAGCAGAGATAAAGCCATATCTTTAAAGGCCAGTGTCGGTCCATGATAAAGCTCTAAAAAATATGTTCCCATCTTTTTGCAAAGAGGAGCAATCATCTCGTTATCAAATTTATCCTCATAGGCTTTATTTATACAATCTTTTAGCTCGTCTTCTTGATAATCGGTAAAAAATTTCTTGATTATCAAAAAGGCTAATTCTTTATAGGTAGTATTTTTTAATCCGTTGAAATCCTTTTCTATCTGGGGCATGGTTTCGGGAACAAACAACCCACCATCCCCGGCAATGCCTTTTATAATCGCTTCGGCGGATAAAACCCTCTTTTTGTCCCCTCGGGTACTTTGGTAATAAAGATTGTTCACTTGCATAATATTCTCCTATTAGTTCGCTAATCTGTATTAATTCTCCGATTTACCGATTCACCAATTGCCCAATTAGTAAGAAGGTAAACTGGCTAACCATCTTAGAGAGATACGATTCACGAGTTACCAGGCAGGTATTTACAGATAGCGTCTCATTTCTTCTCCGGTTACTCTGCCATAAAGTTCTATATAGGGTTTTACCGGATTCGATAAAATCTTGGGAAATAGGACTTGTTCTATCTGGAAAAAACCCACCGACTCAGTCATCTCTACAATTATCCTAATGGGCTTCTCTTCCCCCTGTATAATTTCTACATTTTGGATGGAATTGGCGGAATACTTGTGGATATCTCCTACCTGGGGAGTACGTGACAAAAGAAAAATAATCCGCGCTCTACCCTTTTCCATGTCGCATCCATCTCCGATTGAAACCAGTCCGGCTTCCAGAGAATGAATATCTTGTGTAGCCATGTGTCCAGCAATACCTTCAACAATTAAAGAGTAAACAATGATTTTCGTTTCAATATCCTTATTGTAAATTTTGGTCAGTACTCTTCCAATAATGGGAGCAGCAAAAATAACCCCTAACAGCTCGTGATTTTCCCGACCCACTGACATGCCTACATCGTGCAGCAAGGATGATATTAATACCGCTACTTTACTATCTTCGGCAGTACCAATTTTCTCTTCTTCCAGATTAAATTTAATTCCGTTTTTACTTAATATATCGAACATGATCATGGCGTTTAATGCTGTTTTACTCATATGTACCGGACCATGGTCATTATAACCCAATCGTTTTATAGAAACTGTGTTGGCATAATTTCGTAAGGCTTGTGCTTCTTCATCATTAAAAATTAAAGAAGCTGCCATAGCCGGCTTTCCGCTTAACATTTCCAATATTTCCTTTTCTATCTCTACCTCTTTGGGTGATTTTCTCATTTTATTCCTCCTATTTTTCTCAAGAACCATCCCTACAATAATGTAAAAAAATTTCTGAACTATGTTCTAACCATTACCAAAATAAAGGCGCTTAAAGTAATAATGGCCAGAGGCAAAATTAATATTTTATATACTTTTCCCATATCTACTTTAAAATAATTTTTGGTCACCACCAAACATAAATGCATGGGAGAAATCATGACTCCTATATAGTTACCGGTGAAGGCTAACATGGCATAATACAGATTTGCTTCCCCTTGAATAATTATGGGTAGAAGGACCGGCAGGCCTATTCCTATTGCTGCGGTGGTTACTCCGGTCATCGCTGCGATAAAAAAGGGAATGCTAAACAAAACAAGATAAGGATGGACTCCTAATTTAGTAAATACCTCAGGGATAACCTCTATTCCTCCCGAGGCCTGCAGTATCCTCTGAAAAATCATAATACTGGCAATTAAGATCACCACGTTTAAATCTACGTCATTTTTAATGATCTTCTTTACTATGGGGAGTTTAAATTTGGGGAAATTCAATATAAACAAAGATAGAATTACTAATATTAAAGAAAGTAAAAGGTCTAAATTTACTGCCAATACCAAGATGATAATCAGCAAAATAGGCCAGACTCCAAAAAACAACTTTTTTAAATTAAGTAAAATGGCTTTTTTGTTAACGGGAGTGATTACTTTTCTTAAATTTTTATACTCCCAGATAAAGCCCACTATTATTGCCATAATGGTCAAGGGGAATTGAATCAAAATAACTTCTTGAATTTCTACTTGTAATAAACCGGCAAATAATATCATTCCCGGAAAGAGAGGCCAGACAAATTCCCAAACATGTCGAAACCAATAATTAACAAAAGTGTTTTCTTCTCCGGTAAGACCTTCTCGATCTCCTATCTCTTTAACCATGGGGGCAGAAAACATTGCCCCGGCAGGCATAGGTATTAAACCCAATAAGGCTGGTATGAAAGCCAATATAAGGCGGTAATCTTTGACTAATTGCCCAAGAGAATCAGTTAAATCTTTTAGGCTTTCTACTTTTCTCAAAACACCGCTTAAAATATAAACCAGCACAATTATTCCCATGAGTCTTAGTGTTGTGGGATCTATGAGAGCAAAAATAATATTTTCTCCCATTTGAACCGGGCTTAACCCGAAGAACACCCCTACCAACAGGGAAGCCAGCAGTATAGTGTATTCTAAATTCCATTTCTTTCTTATCAAGAAAATGATCACTGCGACTACGACTAATAATTTTACAATTTCTGTCACTTTAGTTTCACCAATTTATTCTTTCTGCGCTTTATTCTTTATTTCTTTCTTCTTTTGCGTTTCTTTTCTTGGTTTCTCTGTTTTTTCTTTAAATTTAATCCCCTGGATATTAATATCAACCTTGGTAACTTTCAATCCGGTCAGGGAGCAAACGGCATTTTTTACTTTATGTTGTACCTCTTCAGCTACTTTAAAAATTCCTACTTCGTAAGCGGTAATAATAGGAATGGTAATAGTCGTTTCTCCCGCCTTCATTCCTACTTCTACCCCTTTAGCACAGTCCTTACGGGACAATATATTGGCCAATTTGCCTCTGTACCCACTGGTAATACCGACTACACCTTTAGTTTTTATGGTTTCTAAAGCAGCAATTACGGCAACTACTTCTTTGGAAACCGTTACGTTTCCTAATTTTTGTTCTTGGGGATTTTTCTTAATAGCCTGCATATATGGCATTTCCTCACCGCCCTTTTAAAAGATTCCTAATCTATTTTTGGTCTTCATAAAATATTTTATCTACGTGAATTTTTATCTCTTTGGCTTCTATTCCACATGTATCCAAGAGATATGCCTTTAATTTGCGCTGAATTTTCTCCGAAAGCTCGGGAATGTTTATGTCCTGCTTTACAGCAAGATGAAGATCCATCTTTATTCCCCCGGGCTTTATAATATTAATCTCTGGTTTTGTTTCTGTAATTTCTGACATCCCTTTAACTACCTTTTGGACTAAGTATTTTATAGACCCAATAGAAATTTTAATTTCTCCAAGCGAGGTCTTCTGAACTACTGATAAATTTCCCTTGCCTATCTGAGCTTTTTGCCAGATCAAATAAACAGCGAAAACAATTAACGATACTCCTATTACGCCCAGAATAATTTGGTTAAGAAAATTGGAATAGATCAAGTAATTTGTTTTGAAGAAAAAACTTTCCAGGGAAAACAGTCTAAAAAAAAGGGCTAAAAAAATCCCAGAGATAAAAACCGTAATTGCTACAAACAAAACAAAAACTAAATTATTAAAACTATCTTTACTCATTTTAATCCATCCTTTCTATTTCTTGTTTATGTTTACTTTCTATGGTTAGGACTTAAGCTCTCCAATGATGGTATCTTAATCCCTTAGTTATCTGCCAGAGGAGTCAATCAAATTGCTCATTATTACACTATTCTCGATAGGCGATATTTAAAAATTTACTTATTGTTTATCTTTCTTTTAGTAATAGATCAGTGATTCTCCTCAAATCTTCTTTGTTATAAAATTCTATATTTATCTTTCCTTTTCTTCCGTCATATAATATGCTTATTTTGGTCCCTAACGCATCTCTTAATCTTCCCTCTACCTCTGGGAAGCGTTCAATGGTAATATTTTTAACTTTAAATGGTTTTTTTTGTGCTTTTTCGATATTCTTAACCAGATGCTCTGCGTCTCTTACCGATAATCCATTAGCTATTATTCTGTTACACACTGCCTTTTGCAGCTCTTCATCTTCGATACTTAATAATAATTTGGCATGACCAAAAGATATTTTCCCCTCCGAGATGTTTTTTTGTATCTCCGGATTCAGTTTTAACAGCCGGATGGTATTGGTAACCAATGTCCTGCTCTTTCCGGTTGCTTCCGCTAATTCTTGCTGAGTAAGGTTAAATTCGTCCACCAATCTTTTGAAGGCATTAGCCTGCTCAATAGGATTAAGATCCTCTCTCTGAATATTTTCAACTAAGGCAATTTCCAAGCTTTTTTCATTGTTAAGGTTCATAATAATTGCCGGTATCTTCTTTAGGCCAATCTCTTTGGCTGCCTTTAATCGACGCTCTCCGGCTACAATCTCATATCCGTTAGCCGTCTTCCTTACTACAATGGGTTGAATCATTCCGTGCTTTTTAAGGGATTCTTTCAATTCCTCCATTTTTTCTTGATCAAAATTTTTACGAGGCTGAAAAAGGTTGGGGGTCAGATCTTCCAGGTCTATCTCAACCACAAATCCTTTTTCTTTTTGTTCAGCTTTGGGGATAAGAGCTTCTAACCCTTTTCCCAATCCTCTTTTAACCATTTGATATCACCTCTCGGGCTAATTTTTTATAAGCTATTGCTCCTTTAGATTTTACGTCATATAAAACAACGGGCTTGCCATAGCTGGGGGCTTCACTCACTCTGACATTTCGCGGAACAACTGCTGTAAATATCTTTCCCTGGAAATATTTTTGAACTTCTTTAACCACATCGCGTGAAAGATTTGTTCGACTATCATACATGGTCAGTAAGATTCCTTCGATTTCCAAAGATGAATTTAGATTTTCTCTGACCAGATTGATGGTATTTAGTAATTGCCCAATGCCTTCTAGGGCATAATATTCACATTGAATAGGAATAATAACCGCATCAGCAGCAGTAAGAGAGTTTAAGGTTAAAAGACCCAGAGAAGGCGGACAATCAATGATGATATAATTATAATCATCTTTGATGGGCTTGATAGCGTGCTTTAGTTTATTTTCCCGGGAAATATAGTTAACCAATTCTATTTCTGCTCCTGCTAATTGTATAGTAGAAGGTAAAATATCCAAATTTTTTATTTGAGTTTCTACAACAATTTCCTTTGCCGGAGCTTGATTAATCAAGACATCGTAAATACATCTTTTAACTTTTGCTTTATCCAGGCCTATTCCGGTGCTGGCATTCCCCTGAGGATCTATGTCAATCAATAAAGTTTTTCTTTTATATAAGGCTATAGAAGTGCATAGATTTACCGCGGTGGTTGTTTTGCCTACTCCGCCTTTTTGGTTGGTAATTGCCAAAACTTTGGTCATAGATATTCTCCTAAAAATAATGATCCAGACAAAAATCAGATTAAACGGATTAAAAGCTAATTGTAAGTGGATGATGGTCTACTTTTTAATACGAGACGTAAGTTATCTAAAATTAAATTATAAATGAACTGGTAATGGCTATTGAACATTTGTTCGAATATCAATGTTCCACGTGGAACGGTTATTTATTGTACTCCCGTTCATCGGTAGGGTGATTTATATTTAACAAACAACTTTTTATTTATTAAAGAATGCGTACAAAACAGAGACAAAATAAACTATTTCTTGAATTACCATGTTTATATAATTGCCAAGAATTTGCTGTGAAAGTAGATCAATCTATTGAAAAATGTTTTGAGCAATTTCTTTTCTCGAGCTTATGAGTTATAGCTCACACTTTTATTCATAAACAGGCAAAAATCTTCCCTCTGGTCCTGTCTTTGCTCGGTCTTTTGCTGGCCAGCCAATCTTTGGCTAACTGAAGAATAAAGCAATTGGCCAACCTCGGACGACTAAGGATACTCCGTATATAGACTATATTATCAAAAATATTTCAAAATTACAAAGGTCTTTTTTGGGGAATGCCCTCTTTTCTGGGATACTCCAAAGGTGTATCTTTTATTTTTTTTATTATTAAAAGATGTCTTTCCTGGTCCATAAAAGGAATTATTAGATTTTCCACTCCAATTAGTTCTCCGCCTAAAAGCTGAATTGCCCGGAGAGCTTTATTAGTTTCTTCCTGATACGCTCGACCCTTTTGTGCCACAAACAACCCTCCCACTCTTGCCAGGGGAAGACAATATTCGCTCAAAGTGCTCAAGGAAGCCAATGCCCTAGATAATACGATATCAAATTTCTGTCTATAATCCGGGTGTTTCCCAAAGGTTTCTGCGCGTCCGGTAAGCACCTCAACTTTTTGAAAATTTATTTCTTGTTTAATTTCATTTAAAAATATGATCTTTTTCTTTTTCGCTTCCAAAAGTGATAAGCTGATTGAAGGGGAAACTATTTTAACCGGTAGGCCTGGGAAACCCGCGCCTGTACCAACATCAATAATACTGGCGTTCTCTAAATTAGTATAATTATTGAGTGCCTTTATACAGCTAAGAGAATCCAAAAAATGCTTCACGATTATTTCCTGTGGTGTTTTTAAAGAAGTTAAGTTTATTTTTTTATTCCATTGGGATAATAGTTTTAAATATAGGGAAAATTTTCTAATCTGTTCTGTATTCAGTTTAATTCCCATTTTTTGCGCACCATGAACTAATATATTTTTGTATTCTTTATCCAAAAAATAAATCTCCTCTTTAAATGATCGCCAATTAACCTGGATAATTTACTAAACGGCTAATCTGAGTGAGGTTCGAATTTTGTTTTACGATTTTTTTCTGCACTATATTACATATTATATGCTAACGCCTGTTCACTATTTACTATCGGATAGTATTACTTTTCCACAATTTCTCCACATTGATAAAAAATATAGAAAAAACCATGATTTAAATCTATCTTAGTTCAAATATTTAAAAACTACAATTAAAAATCTTTATTAATTTATAGGGAAATGGTCGGCTGATGCAAATACGGTAATTAAATAGTTTACATAAGTGGAATTTGTCTTTTTTTTAATAAGTAGTAATTTAGTTTACTTGAAGAGGGTGCAAAAAAGGTTAGTTTCTTAAAAATTTTAAGTTTTCCACAGTTTATTCACATTTCATTTTTTTGAAATGTTCCACGTGGAACATTCTTTTTTCCTGAAAATATTTTTTGTATCAGGCAAAATTAATCGGTTATTTTCCTATACAAAAACGAGAGAATATATCGCTAACCATTTCATCACTAACCGAATCTCCGGTTATTTCACCGAGAGAGTCCAGGGCATCTTTTAAGTCGACTGTCAAAAAATCATAGGTTATTTTCCTTTTTAAGCCTAACAATACTTGTTCTAAAGCTTTTTTTGCCATCTTTAGTTGATTTGCCTGTCTTATATTATTGATAACCACCCCGTTTTCCGGTATTACCAATCCCTCCATGGCGGTCCTGAACAATTTTTCCTCTAACTCTTCTATGCCGATTTTTTCTTTTAAAGACATCTTTATGCTGTCTTTAACGTCTAATAGACCCAATAGATTCCCTTGATCAATTTTCTCGCCCAAATCTATTTTATTTTCAATAACTATCACCTTATTTTTTTTATAGTTTTCCTTATTAATTTCTTTGATTATTTCTTTGTCCTCCAGGGACAAGGGAGTGCTTGCATCAAACATCACTAATATTAATTGAGCTTCTTTTAAATATTTCATCATCTTTTTAATACTTATCTTTTCAATAATATTTTCTGGGGGTTTAAGTCCTGCGGTGTCTATAATTTTAAAAGCTATTCCCTGAATATTAATAAACTCTTCAATGGCGTCTCTTGTCGTACCTGGTAAGTGGGTAACAATTGCACGGTTTTCTTTTAACAAAGTATTAAAAAGGCTTGATTTACCTACATTAGCCTTGCCAACGATGAGGGCGTTTATCCCTTCTTTGAGTATTTTCCCATAAGCCAGCGTCTCGATAAGAAAATTAATTTCCTTTAATATACAATTGATATCTTCTTCTATCTTTTTTGGACTTTTCTCTTCAATATCTTGGTCGGGAAAATCCATAGGTGCTTCAATTTCGGTAGAAATTCTTACTAATCTTTTTCTCATATCTTTAATCTTTTTATTTAGGCTTCCTCCTAATTGAGCTAATGAAGAACTTAAACTTCTTTCGGTCTTAGCTTGAATTAGATCGATAACCGCTTCTGCCTGACTCAAATCAATCCTCCCGTTTAAAAAGGCTCTCTTGGTAAATTCTCCCGGATCAGCTATTCTTGCCCCGCAACTAATAATTGTTTCCAGTGCTTTCCTGAGAGAGAGCGAACCTCCATGACAATTAAATTCAACGGTATCTTCCCGGGTATAAGTTTGGGGTTTTTTCATTAAAATCAGAATGATCTCGTCAACTTTCTCTCCGTTTCTCGGATCAATTAAAAATCCATAATGAACAGTATGGCTCAAGAAATTTTTCACCTTTGTTTTGTTTAAGTTTCTATCTCTGAATACTTCTTGGGCTATTTCTAAGGTTTTTGGGCCACTTACTCTGACAATACCGATTCCACTTTCGCCCATTGGGGTAGAAATAGCAGCAATAGTATCATTTTCCCAAAATTTCATGAATATTCTCCTTTTTTAATTGATGGCGGGCGGTTAGCGTTATTCTTTTAAATAGTATAGCGCAGTCGGTTAACAGATTCTTCCTTCTAAATCAGTTGTAATTTAAACAGAATGCCACAATTCAGAATTTACAGTTTCTTTAGGTAAGTTTTTATTTCATGCCGGGTGTTTCGTTATAAAGTAATTTTCTACAAGCTCGCGACACCACCTACTCCCGGGTGAGGAATACGAACTAATTTTTACCCCTTATGTTTTTGCTAATATTATATTCCAATTATTTAATTATTGCTATGGAAACAAGAAGCCTGTCCTGTTATTTTAAAATAATTTTTCTTCTTTCTTCCCACAATAAGTGGTCCGAAAAGAAAAAGCATAAAAAGATCAATATTTATCCTGGAGATAATATCTAACTTTTTATGCTTATTAATAATTCTCGATTATTATTCTTCTTCTTGGTTGTTATTATTGTTTATGTTTTCTTTCGGTACTATGATAACTCTTCTAAAAGGCTCTGTCCCTTCGCTATAGGTGCTTAGCAGGGGCTCCCCTTGTAAAACAAGGTGAACAATCCTTCTTTCCACTGCATTCATATAACAAAGAGCAACCTTTTTTCCGTTCTTTTTCGCTATTTCGGCTTTTTCGCGAGCATAATTGGATACAATGTCTTCTCTTCTTTCCTTGTACCCTTCAATATCAACCATTATCTTCCTTCGTTCGGATTCTTCAATTTCTTTATTAGCAATTATGTTTACAATATATTGAAGGGCATCAAGTGTATGTCCATGTCTTCCAATTAATACTCCGGGATTAGAGGTTTTTATTCCTAAAACAATGGTATCGGCTTCTTCATGGTCAATTGCCTGTACTTCTCCATCCTCTATAATAAGATTTACTATTTTCTCCAGGGTGGTTTGGGCTTTCCTTTGAAAACTTAATTTAGAGTTATTAGTATTTTTCAAGTCTACTCCCTCTTTTGTATCTGATGCATCTACACTGCAAATTTATTTTCTTTTATTTTTTTTATATTTTTTGGTTTTGCTCTTGCCCCCGGAAGGGTTTTCTCCGTTTGTTCCTTCATACCCTGGAATCCAAAAATCATCTTTGGTTGACACCGCTTTTTTCGGTTTTTCTTCGGTTGGCTTCGCTTCTTTGCTCGAGATAACCTCTTTTGGCATTTCATCTATTGCCGGCATTTTCTTATTAATTAGATACTGCTGACCAATCCCCAAAAGGGTAGAGGTAAACCAGTAAAGGGTCAAACCGGAAGGCAGGGTAAAACTCATAAAGCCGATCATCAAAGGCATCATTATGGTCATCATCTTCTGGGTCTGTTCGGAAGAACCTCCTCCTTTTCCCGAAGTGCCACCGGGAGAAGTCATCTTTTGCTGAATATACATTGAACCAGCTACTAAAAAGGGCAATATCCCAATATGTTCTAATCCAAAGATTCCAAAAGGAATTAAGCGCTCAGAAAGAGCCAGTCCTGCCTTGGTTACAAGTTCGCCATTTTCCATAACAGCATAATAACTTTTAATCCATAAAAACCCGCCAGCTATGTTGTTAGTAATAGGGTCTAAATATTCAAATACTCTTAAAGCCTGGAATAATAGTATTAATATTGGCATTTGAATCAATAAGGGCAAACATCCGCTCATAGGATTGACCTTATGTTCCTTATACAAAGCCATTAACTCTTTATTTAATCTCTCTTTATCGTTTTTATATTTATCCTGTACTGCCTTCATCAAAGGCTGGATTTTCTGCATCTCTCGCATAGAAACCATCTGTTTTTGCATTAAGGGATACAGAATTAATCTAATAAGAATGGTTAGCAATATAATAGCAACTCCATAATTATGGGTAAAACCATAGAGTATTACGAGCAATTTAGTGACTAGCGCGACCAATGAACTCCACATATTGTCTCCTTTGTTTTCTTGTTTTTCTTTTTCTTTGTCTTGTTTCTATTTTACTTATCTTATCATTATATATTTTATTTATACTTTTACTTTATTGTGTGAACACGCCTCCGAAGAATCAGGAAGAGGATCATAGCCGCCTGGGTTAAAGGGGTGGCAGCGTAATATTCTCCCCACAGAAAGCCATAGACCTTTTAAAAGACCGTATTTTTTCAGGGCTTGCGCGGCATACTCAGAACAGGTGGGGTAAAACCTGCAGGTTGCAGGTTTTACGGGGGATATATATTTTTGATACCAACCTATTATTAAAATAATTATTTTTTCCATATAATAAAATCTTTTGTGAAGCTCTATTTATTTTTCTTTCACGTATAAAAAACAGATTGTTATTGCTTTACTATCCTGTCTACTACTTTTTTATGAAATTAATTTTTCTTTATTAAAAAGGCTCTCCAAGTCATGGCATATTTCAAAATAGCTTGCTTTCTCAATGTTCTTTTTGGCCAGTATAATTATATCATACCCCAAAAATAATTTCTTGCCCATCAGTCGGCCGGCTTCTTTTAACCTTCTTTTTACCTTATTTCTAACGACGGCTTTTCCTATCTCTTTTTTTACTATAACGCCTAATCGATTAAGGCTATACTCGTTTTTTAAAATAAATATAACTGCGTTTTTACCTTCGCTTCTTCTGCCTTTCAAAAACACTTTCTTAAATTCACTGGTTTTTGACAATTTTTTCTTTATCAAAATTCCTCTGGTCTTTATAACATGAATTATCCGGATACCGTAAGATGTTTACGTCCTTTTAAACGCCTTCTTTTTAATACTAAGCGGCCGGCTTTAGTGCTCATTCTTTGGCGAAATCCGTGTACTTTCAGTTTTTTTCTGGTATTCGGTTGATAAGTCCGCTTCATTTAACTGTCTCTCTCCTTCATCATTAAATTGTAGAATTTAAAATTCAATGAAAATTATATCTTTAAAGCCCTCTAAATGTCAAGTTAAAGAGGGGGATATCGAGTTAAGAAAAAGAAAAACTTCTAAAAAGCGACTTTTTTATCTAATTATCCTCGCGAAGCGTAATCTATATTTAAAATCCAAATCTTTAATTTCCCATTTTGAAATTCATTTGTAGATATTTTGAGCAACTTTATTCACATCTAAAAATATTTTTGCTTAATAAAAAATTTTTTGCTATGATGAGAACAAAATAAATTGCTTTTTTTCCCTAAGTTTTCCACAAATGTTAATAAACTGTTAATAACTTCTTTAAGACCTTTACTTTTAGCTGTTTTATAATCTATAAATAAAGTATTAGAGTTTGCTTTTTTGCGGAAAATGCTAAATTTTAATAAAAAAGCTCTTCTCGGGGTTTTCCACAGTCTGCTGTGAACTTTGGGGAAAAGTCCTAAAACCACAACTAACAATAGGTTTTCGGAAATAATTTATATTTTAACAACTCTTTTCCAATCTATAAAACTTTTATAATCAAATTTTAACAAATAAAAATTTAATTCTTTT
>DSEL01000009.1 GCA_011056645.1 Candidatus Atribacteria bacterium | reverse complement strand
CCCCTACTGTATTATTCTATTTTTAACTCATTTAAAATGGCTGGCCTTATTTTTTCATTTCTATTAATTGAAAAAAAACTAAATTAATATCTACGATATTCGCTTCTTGGTCTAGGCGGGCGGGCTTCGTCAATTTTTAAAGGACGATCTTCGAAATCGGTATTATTTAAAGCATCTTTGGCTTTTTTAGCTTCTTCCGGAGAAGACATTTCTACAAATCCAAAGCCTTTTCCTTCGATGATGTTAACACTCTTTACTTCACCATAAGCAGAGAAAAGTTCTTTCAACTGTTCGTTAGTTACTGCATACTTAAGATTTCCGACATACAATTTACTACCTTCCATTCTTCCTACCTCCTTTTCGTTATTATTTCTCTTTAGTCCAATAACGTTTCTTATAGGAGGTAGAAACAAGAAAGTGATTCCAACCTCTTTAACGATAACATTATTTAACCACAAGAGACCCCTCATAAACAATCTCTGTTTTCAGAGGATTAATAGATTGTTTTTAGCATCTCTTTTGAGTAAGAAAGACCAGCCATTTAAATTAACTTTTTCTCTTATATTTTACCTCTTTCCACAATTTTGTCAAATTTTTTATTAAGATAAGTCTACACCTTTTTATTTACCTTCGGCAATCTTTCCTCTAACTACCCCACTAAAGTTTACATCAACTAAAAATCTGTAACATTTTTTGATCAGATTTCATTTAATTTTTATCTATTTATTCTCTCGTGAAATTATCATATTTTGAAGTGGCATTCTTTTTGTTTTAATCGTACCTATAGCTGGCCAGCCAATTGCAATATGCAAGGCCACCTCAATATATTCTGGAAGTCCATATTTTTTCTTGAATTCTTTACCCGTATCTTTTGTTTTTTCCGAATCTACTAACTTAGAGAGCCAGACTCCTCCCAAACCCAAGGCATGAGCCATTAGAAGCATATGATCAGCAGCAGCTGCTGCATCATAACCTGGATTTTGAGGAACAAGTTTATCCTGTCCGACTACTTGTGAAATTCTTTTATCATAACATAGAACGATTACCACTGCATTTTTAACATGAATATCGCTCCAAATCATCTCAATTTCCTTCGAATCTTTTAGAACAATGAATCGAAGTTCATCGAGATTACATCCAATTGGTGCTGCTCTACCCGCTTCAAGCACTTTGTTAATCATGTTATCTGGTATAGGTTTATCCATCCAATCGCGTATCGAACATCGATCCTGAATTAGTCTATCTATAATCTCCAATTGTTGATTCGTAAAAGGTTTATGGGGGGATCTTTTCCATTCAATTTTCTCGCCAGTACGAACTTTTTTAGCAAGCTCACAGTATTCCTTTGCCCATAGAATATCCTCATCATCTTCTGTAAGTTTCCTCTCTTTCCATACATCAAATACCAATTGGGCTTGCAAACCAAAATTCGGCTTTGCTTCTCCATTCCATTTTTTTATAAGAGAATAGAACGGGACTTCAATATTGTGATGTATGCGTTCCCGAAGTAATGCACGAAGAAGTTCGGAATCCATCTCCTTTAAATCTTCCTGCTCATAAATCGGTCCCCCTAAAAATTGAATTTTTGTTTCTTTGCTCATATGATTGAAAATCTCCTCTTCATTTTTATTTGATTATCTATTATTTTTAATAATCCTTCGTCTGTTTATCAATATACGACCAATCCATATCATCATTTAAAAAATCTTCTCTTTCTTGTTTAGTTGTCTCTCTTATTATAAATTCACAATATTTATTGCCATCAGGTATTGATTTTTTGTGAACTAATGCAAAATTGGGATTGTAAGTCATATACTTTGCCGGATCTACATAACAATAAAGCCGTCCGATTTCATCTTCGCCAAGTTCTTTCCATAATTTTCCCATGACACATCCATAAGCCCTTTTTCTCTTTTCCCCATCAACATCTACCTCTTCAATCCCATCATGCATCCCATATAATGGTAGATCTTCTCTATAATGCTCAGGTATATTGTTATTTCCTTGTGCATTGACAGCATCTTTTACACTTTTTCCAATTATCGTACCATAATCTTTTATTGCCTTTAAAACTAATTTTTTACCTTCTATATTCCCTAACTCCTTTATAATTGTTTTTGCATAAGAAAGGTGCAAAAGTGCTAATCTTCTGCAAACTTTTTCAATCTGTTCTTTTGCGTCTTCTAAATTAACTTGCTGATTTATTTCTTTATCAACCATAAACACTACTCCTTTTAATGAAAGATTCAACTTAATTGCAAAATTATAAAATTAAGATATTTTATTCTATGATATAGTTTTTATTTAATCTTATTTAGGTAGTTTTAATCAAATTAGTCCTAAAATCTTTGGTAAAAATAAAACTATTGCAGGGAAAAAAGTAATTATCAATAATATTACTAATGCAGGCAGAAAGAAAGCCCAAATTTCTCTAACCGCATTACCAAAGGGAACACCAACAACAGCAGAGGCAGCATAAAGAACTATTCCCACTGGTGGAGTGACCATAGCTAAAACACCTGTAAACACAAAAACCGCTGCCAAATGAAAAGGATGAATTCCTATTGGAATTAAAATTGCTGCAGAAATGGGACCCAATAAAATCATTATAGGGCCATCGTCTAAAAAGCATCCTAAGAATAAAATTAAAAGCTCAACAAGTAACAGAAGAATGTACTTATTATCCGTCATAAGCAACATGGAGCGAGCCATTAATTTTATAATGCCAGTACTTGTCAAGGCATGGCTTAAAGTAAAAGATGCACAAATTAAAAACATTATTACTGCTGTCTGGCAAGCACTTTTATATAATGCTTGCGTAATTTGTTGAATCGAAGTAATTGTCTTATAATAAAAAATCCCTAATAATATTGTCATTAAAACTCCCATAACGCCTGCTTCTGTTGGTGTAGCTATTCCTCCATAAATTGATCCTAATACACTAACAGGGACTAAAAGAGCAGGTAACGTAATAATAAAACTTTTTAGCAAGCTAACAGAAGATTCTTTCGAGACATCATTATATGGTTCATAATTTCTTTTTTTTGATATAATATAATTGCCAATCAATAATGCTAATGTAAATAAAATTCCAACCCCACCCACCGTTATCCATACTGTAAAAACTGGCAAATTTATAACAATTGCAAAAACTAATCCAGAGATACTAGGAGGAATTAAAGTTCCTAAAATTCCAGAATAAGATAATAAGGTAACTAAATACGTTGGTTTATAAGTATATTTTTTCATTTGGGGAATTAAAATTCCACCAACTGCTGCTGTAGTGCCAACTGCTGACCCTGTTAATGCCCCCGTAGCAGCACAAGATAAAATCATAATCATCCCGCTTATACCCACTTTAAATATTTTCCCAGCTATTTTTTTAAAAAAGCCCACTAAGCAATCAGATATTTTTGTTTCATTCATTACTGTCCCCAGTAGAATATAAAAATAGATTGCTAATAATGGAAAACTAAAGCCGGCAGCTAATCTATTAAATGGAGTTAAAAGTGTTGCTGACCCTCCAATAAATAATAATATAAAAAGAATTCCTGTTAATATCATTGCAAAAGCGATAGGAAGTCCTATCAAGATTAATATTAGAAAACCTAAAAATATTAAAATCCCTACCATTTTTCGCTACCTTCCTTTTCATAATCTTCTTTCAAATTTTTTATTTTATTGATTATTTTGTATAAATATCTTACAGACATTCCTATAAAACCCATTGCTATAGTTGAAAATAGAATTATTGAATTTGGTAT
>DSEL01000008.1 GCA_011056645.1 Candidatus Atribacteria bacterium | reverse complement strand
GGTAATAAATATTATGCATCATTTGTATGATTAATCCCTCTTTGGGAAGCGGAATCAATAAAAAATATCTAAAAGCTGGACAAAGAATCAGTGGCACTACCAGAGATACTATTAAAGAAACGATGAGTCTTTTTTTAAAAATACGACTACTTTTTATGTTTGCCCAATTATAAATTACATAACTTAAATAGAAAGATAATGCCAGAATATCTATAAAATATTCATAATAAGAATTAATAATTTTTGAAATATCAAATACAAAAAGAATGATAAAAATTATGCTTCCAGTAAAATAAAACAAAGTTAATTTTTTCAATAGATCTTTATCATCAAAATAAAAAACAGATATGAAATAAGTTAAAAAAAGTGTAACAGAAATAAAAAAATCAATACGGGGAATATTTAAATAGACAAAAGAAAATAAAGCTAATAAAATTCCAATAAATCTAATATTTTTTTCAGATAACCCTTTATACCTAACTGAAAAATTATCCAAAAAATATTTAGCTCCACCAGTTTTTATAGAATGAAGGAGAAGCACTGCTCCTAAAACCATAATAAAAATGCTGATAATTAAAGGGAACAAGGCGGGGGAGACATACCAAACATTTTGTACACCTCCAAAAGTATCCTTCATTGGCATTTTAAAGGTTTCCATAACAACCCAAACACTAAAAAATAAAAGTAAAACGCTGGTGATAAAATCTGCTTTTCGTAATTCTTTCTTCTTCATAATCTAATCTCTAAATCCTACAAATTTTTAATAAGTTCAGGCAGCTAAATAAATATTTTATTCAGCTGCCTTTTTTAAATCAAATATATTTTTGGTAATTCTTAGGGTTTCGGTATCCCTAAAGTAGCTGGATCAACTTTAGCAGCTTGCAAATCCCAAAGAGTCCAGGCAAATAATGATTCAAGTTTATTAAATATTTCTACTCCTTCGCTTCCAGTTGCACCAGATACAACATAATAATTATCTTCAGCCCATTTTACAAAAGTATCTGTCATAAGTGCTTTGTCGAATGCATCTATTAATACAGCTTTAATATCATCTGGTGCATCCGCTTTTATTGCAAAGCCAATAGCCTGTGAAATAGGCAAATATTCTGAAAGTCCAGGATAAGAATCAAAAGCAGAAGGTAAGGTTTCTCCAGCCAAAACAAATGATTCAGGAATTAATACTGCTAAGGGTCTTAATTGACCTCCGCGAATTAATTGAGCTTGTTCTGCAACTGAGGTAACTACTACAGAAACTTCACCAGTCATAGCAGCATTCTGGGCAGGAGCAGACCCTGTATAAGGGATATAATTAAATTTCGCACCTGAACCATCTTCTAATGCAAGAAGATTTAAATGGTGTATAGAGCCAGCAGCACTAGCACCGGCTCTGATCGTTCCGGGATCAGTTTTAGCAGCTTCAATCAAATCTTTTAATGTCATATAGGGAGTATTCGCAGAAACAGAAACAACATCCGGTGAGCCACCAATGATAAAATACCCCCAGACGTTCATTCTTTTATCAAAACCTCCCTGTACTCCAGCAGTTACACAAGACTCCGAAAGACCACAAAGAGTATAACCATCAGAAGGTTGTGAATAAGCATAATTCATCCCTACAGAACCACCTGCTCCACCGGTTTTATTGACAACATTAATATTCACGCCTAATATTTTAGCCATTTCCGCCATAACAACTCGGTTACAAGCATCGGTCCCACCGCCAGCACTCCATACTAATACATTTGTGATATTTCTTTCAGGATAAGAAGCACTTGCAAAAAGCACAAAACTCATACAAACACATAATGTAACAACAATCAATAAAAATAATTTTTTCATAATAATCCTCCAATAATTTTTTATAAACTTTCTTTCTTATTTATAATTGTAATACTCTTTTTTATCGCCTCTTTTCATCCCCCCTTTCTTTCTTTTTCTTTATACTAATCTTGGAGAAAAATAATTTTAAGGTCGGTTACACTTTTGAGGAATATTTATTTTTATTTTAAGTTATTTTTATAGATATTGTATACAATATATGTATAGCATATTTTTTTTAACCTGTCAATGAATTATTTGAGTCCCCTTACCAACAAATAAAAAATGTGCTGGCAAAAACCTGAAAAGTAAGAAAAATTTATTTATATCTATAGAGTTTTTAATAATCATTAATAGATGAGCAATTTAGGGGTTTAAAGGAAAATTTGAAACAATTTTTATGTCGTATTTTTAAGTTAAGGTATAATCTAACCCTTGATACCCGATCGGGTAAGACTCTTTACGAAAATAGATTGAAGCACGAAAAATACTATTAATGTAGGTACTACTGCGGAAACTGTTCCGGCCATGATTACCCCCCAGTCGCTTGCTGCTTCAGAGTCAATCAACATCTTTACTCCAACCTGAACGGTCTTCATTTTATCTTCCATGGTAATGATAAGAGGCCAGAGATAAAGATTCCAGGCATAAATAAAATTAATAATTGATACACCGACCAACATAGACTTGGAAAGAGGGAGTAGAATTTTTAGAAAATATGCTATGGGTCCAGCACCGTCAATTCTTGCTGAATCCTCAAGTTCTTTGGGAATCATCATAAAATGCTGTCTCAGCAAAAAAGTATTGGTAGCACTTGCCATAAAAGGGATAGTCAAAGCCCAATAAGTATTGACCCATCCAAACTTTACCATTAAGGAAAATAGGGGTACAATCATAATTATTTCAGCCGGTAAAAATAAAGTGGCAAATAAAAAAGCAAAGGAAAAGCTTTTGCCAAAAAAGTTAAAATTAGCATAGGCATATCCGGCGAGAGCACCGGTTACCAGTTTCCCTATAGTAATCATCACTGCTACTATGGTACTATTCAGAAATAGCCTGAAAAATGGGACCCTTTGAAAAGCGGTAATATAATTTTGTAAGTGGAATCCTTGAGGAAGAATTTTCGGAGGAAAGGAAAAAACAGCAAAGGGAGGCTGTATACTCATCGTCAATGCAAGGATTAAGGGTAATATAAATACAAGAGAAACAATGATTAATATTGCTTCGGATAAAATAATATCTGTTCGTTTTTGAGTAGATATTTTCATCTACTATCTCCTTATTGATAATGAACACGCCGTTCGCCGAATTTAAAATAGATTAAAGTAACTACGATCATTATAGCAATCATAATGACACTTTGAGCTGAAGCAATTCCTGGTTTTTGGAAATAAAAAGCATCTAAATATAGTCTATAAATCATATTGGTAGTATATTGACCTGGTCCTCCTTTGGTCATAACATCGATGATAGCAAAAGAAGAAAACATCATAGTCACTATATTCATAATGACCAAATAAAAAGTAATGGGAGAAACCAGGGGGAAAATTATTTTCCAGGTCTTATTTAATACGCTGGCTCCTTCAATGGTGGCTGATTCCAGAATCTCTTCCGGTACATCCTGAATGCTGGCAATGTAAAAGATCATATTGAAAGGTAGTGTTTTCCAAACTGAAGCAAATACTACGGCATAAAAAGCAAAAGGTTTAGAGGTTAACCATTCCACTTGGATCCCAAAAAGAACCTGAAAGAAATAGCTTACATGGCCTACTATTGGATTTAACAAAAAAGTCCACAAAGCTCCAGCGATAGCCGGAGAAATAGCATAAGGAACAAAGATCAAAGTTCTAAATAGTTTTACTCCGGGAATCTTCTTAACTAGAAGAAGAGCAATTAAAAAGGATAAAATAATGGCAACGCCCACTGTAACTGTAACATATAGAATGGTAAACCTGACTGAGTAAAGATAATCAGCATTAGAAAAAAGTTTTAAAAAATTAGTCAAACCAATATAACTCGTTCCTCTACCAAAGGGCAGTATTCTTTGCATGCTCGCTTTTATCGAATACTCAGCAGGTATGTAAATAAATAAGACAATAATTATAAAAGTGGGAATCAATAATAAATAGGGAACCCATTTTCGCATTTTTATGCCCTCAATAATTTAAGTAAATATAACTTATTATATTACAATGTGGAATTCAAAGTAAGGGAGGCGGTATATTTTTTACCGCCTCCAAAGAAATTAAATATTACAATCCCTCATAGTTTCTAATCGCTTCGGTTGCTTCTTTTTCAGCAGCTGCCAAGGCTTCTGCAGGGGTCAAACTACCCGAGAGCATCTTTTCCACATTTGATGCAACAATAGATCTCATCTCGGCAAAGGCACCGATAATTGCTCCATTGGTGTTATAATTCTGAGTGGAAAGCAGAAGTTGCAATATAGCAGTCAGATTATGTGGAGACTCCGCATAATAACCCTGAGCCAGCAAACCTTCTATAGCATCTTTCCTTACCGGGAAATAACCGGTTCCGGTATGCCACTTTATCTGTTGCGAAGCCTCAGCCATATATTTTACAAATTCCCAGGCTGCATCAGTCTCATTTTGGGGATGACCGCCAATTAGCCAGAGACTACCTCCTCCAATGACTACTCCGCCAGCTTCCGCACCTGCTGGAGAAGGAATAAACGCACTGCCTAGCTCAAAATTATTTTCTTCTGCAGATTTAACCATAAGGGCAACATCGGAAGTCGAGGTAATCAACATTGCTACTTTCTGAGAGATAAAGAGATTTCTCGCTCCGGTCCAATCTTCAAGCTTGGTATTGATCATATATCCTTTTTTAGTTAGGTCATTCCAAAAAGTAAATACTTTCAAGCCAGCATCTGAATTAAATATGGCTTTGGTTGGTCTTCCGGTTCGGCCATTATCGTTATCAACCAGAGGAGCATTTTGTCTAGCCATAAATTGTTCAAAGAACCAACAGTTAAGACTCCAGCATATAGCAGCCTGCTCTATATTTCCTTTATCATCTTTGATGGTGAGTTTTTCCGCATATTCAAGTAGTTCTTCATAGGTTTTAGGTGGTTTATTGGGATCTAAACCCGCTTTTTCAAATAGAGTTTTATTGTAAAACATAACAGCATTGGAAGAATTAAAGGGCATGCAATAGAGTTTTCCGTTTACTCTGTAATAATTAAGTACCTGGGGCATAAATGCTCCGATATCAAAGGTTGGATCTGCATCAATTAAATCCTGCATAACCAGACCAACTTCTCCGTCGATTAGCATCTGAGTGGCAATATCATATCCCTGTACTACATGGGGAGCAACGTTTGATTGAACGGCGACATTCAGTTTATTGATAGTATCGCCATAACTTCCGGTATATTGTACTTCTACTTCAATATCCGGATTTATCGCCATGAAATCATTGGCCATCTCTTGAAGCAGTTCGATCCTCCATCCGCCCATTGCGTGCCAGAACTGGATTTTAGTCTTTTCGGCAGCCATAGCCGCCGAACTAGCTAATAACACCACAATTAAAAGCGAAACAAAGATTGTCTTTTTCATTTTTTTCCTCCTAAAATATTTTTAAACATTAGGTAATTTCAGCAAACAATTCTTGTGTCAAGTTATGGAAGTTAAAATTCACCTCCTCCCTGATTTAGAGAATTTAACTGGCAGGCAGAACAATGACTTATCTAATAGGTAAAATATTTCTAAGGAAATTAAAGCCTATTTAATATATTTAAGTCATTATACTTATATATTAGATAGGCTTTTCTCTTTATTTCTAGTCATATTTTAAATTCATTTAACATTTTTTTACTTCTTGCTTCGGCTATTTTTATTCTAACGAGATTCATTTTTATTGTCAATTAAAATGCTTTATTGTGTCTTACTTAGAGTAAAATGGCTACATTTATTTTTCCTGTCTCTCCTAATTCGCTGCTTACCAGCTCGCATTTGGTTCTGAAAAGACAAGCAATCTCTCCGGGCACTTTCGGCTTGTATTCAGTTAAGGCGTAATAATTCGCCTGACCTTTGGCAATTATCAAATCGGAAGTCTTGAGTTCCTCTTTTAGTTGGTCAGACATCTCGTGCAGAGAAATACCCAGGGTATCCGGGCCGGCTAAAATAATTTTTGAAGCAGCCTCTTGAAGATCTACCGTTTCTCCGTCTTTGATTGTAGCATCGCTGGTTATTGCTCCTCCTCTTAAAGCAGAGGTTACAATAGCCCCGTAACCTATAAGTTCTTTGATCAACAGTTTATCAAAAGCAATTTCACCAACGTTATCATGGATATAAAGTATTTTGGGAGCACTTTTAGCTATTTGGAAAATGTCAGCCCTCTGGTCAATTTTTAATCCCTCCGAAATACAAGACCGAAGCTGTTCTATTATTTCAGCCATCTGAAAACCATAACCGGTTCCTACAGTTCGAAAATCCAAATGATTGCTAGCAATTGACCAATTAACCAAAAACAAAAATCTTTCTGCTTCCTTCAATCCTTCCGCTTCCACAACTATTTCTTTTGCCATTTCCATCCCCAGCTGATTACACTTATCTCTTCTTTCTTTAAAAGGAATTTCTATTCCGGATAACCTCTTTAAGATTCTATGGACTTCGGTAATAAAGTAAGAAGGAATTTTTTCTGTAGAAAACTCCCGAGCTAAGAATTGAAAAGCTTCCCTTAAAATATCCTTTTTGGTTACTTCCTTTATGGGAATCAAATTTAAAGCGCCGCATAAGTCATCTACAATGCACCTCGCGCAGTTTAATTGTGTATGCATCTGGTAATTACTCCTTACTCTTTTTATTTAGCTGTTTGCATTGCAATTCCTTCAACAAAACTTTTCCGCAAAAGAAGAAGGACTACCAGCGGAGGCAGCATAGCAATTACTGTAGCAGCCATAATCACATTCCACTCGGGAGCTATCTGCTCGCTGGCTAATAACATTTTTATACCAATTTGCATAACACGCATATCCTTCGTAGTGGTTATAATTAATGGCCACAGATATTGACTCCACATAAAAATAAATTCTATAACAAATAGAGCTGCGATGTTGGTTTTGGAAATGGGAACCAAAATTTGGAGAAAATAACGCATAGGGCTTGCCCCATCAACCCTGGCAGCATCCGGAAGATCTGCAGGTACAGTCATATAGAACTGCCTAAAAAGAAGCAGTCCCGTTGTGCTGGCAAAAAACGGCACCATAAGAGCATAGTAAGAATTTATCCAGTTAAAAGCAGCCATTAACTGATAAGTTGGAATAATGCGGACGGGAAGAGGGAGCATTTGGGTAATCATACACAGAGAGAACAAAAAACCCTGACCACGAAATTTAAAGTGGGTATAGGCAAAGGCGGCCAACAATGCCAGAATGGTTTTTACTATGGCTACCACTATCGAAATTAACGCACTATTAAAAAAGAGTCGTCCAATATTTATCCGCTCCCACGCTTCTTTAAAATTATTCATAAATTGGTTTCCTGGAAGAAGTTTTGGTGGATATTGGTAGGACTCCTGGAAACTTAAAGTACTGGTAATTATGGCGAAAAACACGGGAAAAACCAGGACTACAATCAACAAAATAAGTACCGTATGAATAATAATACTATATCGAGATTTTCTGGTCATTTTTGACATAAACTACTCCTTACCGAAAATAAATAGCTTTTCTAGTCACTATTCTTAATTGAACAATGGCTACCACAGAAATTACAAAAAATATCATAAATGATTGAGCTGAAGCAAATCCGGTATTTAGATGAATAAAGCCGTCACGATACAACTTATATACCAGAAGTTCGGTAGCATTCCCAGGCCCACCGTGTGTCATAATATCTATTAATCCAAAAACCTGGAAAAAAGCATAAAGCATATTAACAAATAATAAAAAGCTGGTGGTGGGCGAAAGCAGGGGAAAAGTTATGCGCCAAAATGCTTTCCAGGAACTTGCGCCATCTATCTGAGCGGCCTCCAAAAATTCACCTGGCACGTTTTGTAAACCAGCTAAAAAAAATATAATATTGTACCCTAACATTTTCCAGGTAGCGGCAAGCGCTACTATAAACAAGGCTAACTGGCCATTGGTCATCCAATTCATCATATATCCCCCTGTTAGTTTAGAGATTATATAGGTAATAAGACCGGTTGATGGTGCAAACATTGAAGCCCATATTACTCCAGCAACTGTCGGAGAGATAGCGTAAGTCCAGATAAGGGCAACTTGATAGAATCCTACTCCCCTGATTTTCTGATTCAAAAGTTGAGCAATTGCCAGCGAAATAGAAAGTCCTACTATAATCACAAAAGCAGAAAATTTAAAAGTAGTAACCACACTGCTCCTATAATCTGGCGAAGAAAATAAACGAATATAATTGCGAAGTCCTACAAAAATAGTATTCGTACCAAACGGTGTTGAAACAAAAAAAGATTCATAAATACTTTGGCCAAAAGGACCGATTAAAAAGATAAAAATAACCGCAATAGAGGGAGCAATAAGCAAGTAAGGTAAAAATTTATGTCCGGGAAATTTATCTTCGTGCATTCTTTCTCCTTTTAATATTTTACAAGAATTCAATAATACAGGGGCAAGCTTTGCGCTTGCCCCTAAAATACTATTATCTACTTCTTTGATTTATTATTTACCGTAAAGTTCTGCGTAATCTTTTAATAATAGGTTCATTTTTTCTTCAGCTTCGTTTAAAGCCTCTTGTGGAGAAAGTTGACCGGAAAGTGATTTTTCCAGACTGGATACAAAAATTTCTCTCATTGCCACAAAAGGTCCTAAGCGGACTCCAGTCGATGCTGCAGTATCTCTTTTTCCGGAAAGAATCTGAAGGAAAGCGGTAAGGAAAGCTTGGTCTGCAGAGAACCAACCCTCATCCAAAAGATCTTTAAGTGCGGCTACGCTCACTGGAAAGTATCCGGTGCCTTTGTGCCACTTGATAGCATTTTCTTTTTGGCCAAGAAACTTAAGGAATTCCCAAACACCGCGAAGCTCTTCCTCACTTTGTCCTTTGGTAACCCAAAGGCTTCCGCCTCCGATAATAGAATTTCCTATTGGATACCCCTCGAAACGGGGATAGAAGCTGGTGCCCACTTCAAATTGAGCGGCTTTTATAATACCTGCAAGCGAAGAAGTTGATTGAATAAGCATGGCGATCTGGCCAGAATTAAAAGCTGAATTCGCTGAGTATTCTGCTCCACCAAAGATATAAATTCCTTTCTTGTGCAGCCTTGTCCAAGTATCAAAAACCATGAGACCAAAATCATCGTTAAAGACCACTTTTTTCGCTAATCCAGACCGTCCGTTATCATTATCTGCATAAAGGTGGTCATGAATAGCCAGTGCTTGTTCGAAAATCCAATCTGGCCAACCAGTGGAATAGACATGGTCAACTAAGCCGCTTGCCAGTAATTTGTCTCCATATTCTTCCATCTCTTTCCAGGTTGTGGGTGGTTTATTCGGATCAAGACCAGCCGCCTTGAAAAGATCTTTATTATAATACAGCATAGCAGTAGAGGAGTTGAAAGGCATAGACCAAAGCTTCCCTTCAACTGAATAGTAATTAGTAATAGGGATTACATATTGTGCCCAATCCCAGGTTTCTCCCAACATTCCAGGTATTTCATAGACAGGAGTAATGGCACCACTATCAATCATAGTCTGAGTTCCTACTTCATAAACTTGAACAATGTTTGGTCCTGTTTTGGAAGGGAATGCTGCAACATATTTAGTTAGTGTTTCCGCATAGGATCCGGTGAACAATGGTTTAACTACATAATCTGGTTGGCTGATATTAAAATCTTCGATAATTGACTCTAAGACCCCAAGACGTGATCCACTCATTGCATGCCAGAAAGTGATGGTTACCGGTTCTGCCATAGCAGCTCCTGCTGATAATAGTAAACATAGAGCTAAAACTATTATTATTAAAAAACTCTTTTTCGCATTCATAGTTAAATAACAACCTCCTTAATATTTTGATATTTTACTAATTGATACACTTTCTATTGATCCTATAAATCACCCCCCCCTATACAATTAAGTGCCCGTGCATAATTACTATTTTCAAGATCACTCAAGGGCAGAGAAATTAAAACTACCACAATTCTTTTTTACTGGTAGATACGGCTAAGACTCCTCTTTGTAATAATTTCTCTATCTCAACTTTATCAGAAATTAAACCGCCGGCAATAACTGGACAGAGAAAATCCGTGAAAATATTCTCGATAAAATAAGGAGCAGCTATTCCAGGTAAAATTTCCACTGCATCAGGCTGGTTATTTTTTAATAATTGTTCTCCGGTTTTTAAAGCAGCGGAATCAAGTAAAAAAAGACGTTGAATGGCAATAAGACCTTCCTTTTTTGCAATACTAATAAGGTTGCTTTTAGTGGTAACGATACCATGACAAAGTTCTTTCCTGGCCAAATATATTATCCCTTCCCTGTCTCTGCCGATTCCTTTAATCAAATCGATATGTAAAAAAATAAATTTATTGTGTTTTTTGCATTTTTTCATAATTTGGGGAAGATTAAATATGTCCCCGTGAAGAATAAAAAGAGCGACTGCCTGTGTGTTTAGAGCATAATCTAAATCTGCATCATTCCTTATAGAAGCAATGATTGGGTGTTCTCTAAAATATTCTTTAAGGTTCTGCTGCATTTATAGTTATCCCCGAAAGTTATGATTTATACAAATAGGAAATATCAGTGTTAAATCACTATAAAAATAATAACACATATAACGGGCACCTTTCAAAATTTTTTACCAATACAAAACTCGCATCAAATATTCTGCTAAGAAAAGATAAAAAGGAAATTAGAGAAAAATCTAACATTTACCTTAAAGAAGGGATTTAGAATTTACTTTCTTCACTTCTCTGGTAGCAAGCAAGCTTACCCCTGTCCCTATTAGATTGTCTTTAATTACCTGGCCTATTTTCACCGGAGCATTAACTTCAATTTTTGCAATTTCGATCATCGCTTCCGATAATAGTTTTTTAGGGATTGCCTTTTCCGTCTTTATCGACACCAAAGGCAACTCACCGTCAATCACTTTAACTGTGGTGGTTAAGATCCTTAATGGATTGACAGATTCTTCTTGGGCATATTTAATTCCTTTGGGGCAAGCATTACCCCCAATAGAAGCAATTTTTCCATCTTTACTCTGGATAGTTATTCTACAACCCAGGGGGCAGTTTACACATACTATCTTATTTTGCTCCATCCTCTTTGCCCCCTAATCCTTTTTAACCGAGATGGTTATATTTTTTAATTTATCATCCAATAAAACTTCCGGTAAATAGATGCTCACCATCTCCCCCGGGGTTACTATCCTTTTTTTGTAGGTTTTTAAAACTCTGCCTTGGTTATCTACTAAATTAATGTTTACACTCTCTTCCGGTTTTTTTACCCTCATGAATAATTTTATTTCTTTCCGTTTCGGAACAAGAAAGTCTATATGCTGAGGGACTACATAGCTAATATTTTCTCCAGGAATTATTTTTATCGATCGGGAGTGATATCTTCTCTTTCCTGTTAAGTATTCCTTCACCGCTCTACCCACTATCTCTCCCTCTTCTGAGACATAATCTGCTAAATCATGGACATGTAATACATTCCCACAAGCAAAAATTCCTCCTATTTCTGTCTCTCGGCACTCATTTACTGCAGGGCCTTTAGTTAACGGATCTAATTTAATTCCCGCTTCTATGGTAAGTTCATTTTCCGGAATTAAACCTACAGACAATAGAAGGGTATCGCAGCTTATCGCTTCCTCGGTTCCGGGTATTATATGCAAGTTTTTATCCACCTGAGCGATAACTACCTTTTCTACCCTTTTTTTCCCTTCGATTCGAGTAATAGTATGATTGAATTTTAAAGGGATATCAAAATCATCCAAACACTGAACTTTGTTTCTGATTAAACCGGTAGAAAAAGGCATAATTTCTAAAACTGCTTTAACTCTTGCTCCTTCTAAGGTCATCCTGCGTGCCATTATCATTCCGATATCCCCCGAACCCAGAATGACTACCTCACGACCCGGCATATATCCTTCGATATTAATATATCTCTGGGTTGTACCAGCGTTAAATATTCCGGCCGGCCTGTCCCCGGGAAGAGCAATCGCTTCTCGGCTTCTTTCCCGACAACCCATAGCCAGAACAAGCGTTTTAGTTTGAATATGCAGTAACCCATCCATTCTATTTATAGCCGTAACCTGTTTATCGGTGGTAATCTTTATAACCATCGTCTCTGTTTTTATATCAACTTTATTAACGCTCTGCTGGATAAGCGGGTTAATAAATCTCTCTGCATATTCCGGTCCGGTCAGTTCCTCCTTAAAATACTGTAGACCAAATCCATTATGAATACATTGAGGAAGAATTCCTCCCAGATATTTATCTCTTTCCAGGAGTAAAATATCTTTTACTGTATTTCTTCTGGCTTCCAGAGCAACCGCCAGACCTGCCGGACCCCCTCCGATAATGACTAAATCATACTCCAACTTCATTTAAAAGCTTAACCTCTGTTTCTTTAATATTTTCTTTGGATCTGGCCTTTAAAATTTCTGACCCCGATCCTTTTTTGTTTATTTTTAGGGAAGAGATATTTAATTCTTCTGCTAATATTTTTAAAACTCTGGGACCACAAAAACCGCCCTGGCATCGGCCCATTCCCGCTCTGACCCTTCTTTTGACGGCGTCCAAGCTTCTGGCTGGTACCGGTTGATGGATAGCCTTGAGTATTTCTCCTTTGCTTACCTTTTCACATCGGCAGACAATCTCTCCGTAATTTGCATCTTTTTCTATCATCTTCTGCCATTTATCTGGTTTATCTAAATAATCTGCAAATCTTGGTTGCTCGGACAGGGTTTCTATAAAACCACCCTTGCAATTTAATTCCAATTGAGGAGAAATTTCTTTAACTAATTCTTTTAAAATATTGCATACCCTATCGGCAATGGCGGGAGCAGAACTTAAACCGGGTGATTCGATCCCCACTACATTGATAAAACCTTTTATTTTTTTTGAGGCCTCAATAATAAAGTCATTTCTCCCTTCGATATCAGCTCTTAAGCCGGCAAAAGAGGTCACCGGGTTTTGCTCGACAAGATGAGGAATTAATTTTTTCGCTCCTTCCAATACTTCCTCTATTCCGATTGTGGTAGTAGACAGGTCATCTTTTTCTTTTATCCGATAAGAATTAGGTCCTATTAAAAGATTGCCATGAACCGTGGGAGTCAACAAAATTCCTTTAGACAGTCGGGTAGGAATGGGAAAAAGAATATGATTCACCAGATTTCCCCATTGTTTATCAAATAACTGGTATTCACCTTTTAAAGGCCTTACCTTAAGACTATCACCGACAGTATGGGCAATCTCGTCAGCGTATAATCCAGCAGCATTTATTACCACCCTTGTTTCGATCGTGCCCCGGTTAGTAATTACTCCGCAAACTTGCTGTCCTTCAGTCCTAATTCCCTTCGCTTCTGTCTCTAACCATACTTTAACTCCGTTTATCACCGCAATATCAGCAAGAGCTATAGTAAGTTGATAAGGGGAAATAATCCCGGCGGAAGGGGCATAAAGGGCAAATTTAGCTTGGTGATTTAAATTAGGCTCCAACTCAAATAGTCTATCACCGCTGGCGATTTCTAAATTTTTAAGACTATTCTTTTCTCCTTTGTCTTTTAACTCTTTCAATATCTTAAAATCTTCTTCCGAAAAACCAATTACCAATGACCCGATTCTTTTAAAAGGAATTTTTAGATCTGCGCACAGTTTATCAAATTTTGGATTTGATTTTCTATTAAGTTCACCTTTTAGAGTATTAAAATCATCATTATATCCGGCGTGAATAATACCAGAATTGCTCTTGCTGGTTCCCATGGCTATATCGTCTTCTTTTTCTATTAGAATTATATTAAGCTTAAATCTGGATAGTTCTCGGGCAATAGCTGTGCCAATGACTCCGCCGCCTATAATAACTACATCTGCTTTCATTGAAACTTCCCTCGGCTACATCATAAATAAAAAAACCATTTCACTAACCAGTATATCTGACCAAAATCAGATACAAGGGGCAATGCCCCTCGGTTAATAAAATGGCTCTCTCTAAAATCTCTACCATTTGTATTTATTTTTTTATATTATATCATACGTAATTATCCTTTACAATAATAAATTTACAAATTTATCCTTTCGAGGTATTATATAAAAAGCTTAAACGAAATAGCCCTTAGTAGATGGTGAATGGTTGCTAATATAAACATAAGATATTTAATTAAATTTTTAAACTTAAATATTTTATTTGCGCTATTAAGTGGGATTTCGCTAAGTTTTACAAAAAAGGGAGAGAAATATGTTTTTTATTCTAACCGGCCTAATTGGCGGTCTTGCTCTGTTTTTATATGGAATGCAAATGACCAGTGAAGGCCTAAAAAATACCTTTGGTAATCAATTAAAACAGATTCTAAGCACTCTATCCAAGAATAAATTTATCGCATTATTATCGGGCATTATCCTTACCTTTACTATTCAAAGCAGTACAGCCGCTTCTACTCTATTAGTAAGTCTGGTAAATACCGGAATTATGAGTTTAAGTCAAACTCTGGCTATTTTGCTGGGAACTAGCATGGGAACAACCCTTACCACTCAGATAATAGCCTTTAAAGTATCCGATTACGCCCTTTTAATAATTGTTTTAGGATTTGGTCTAAAGCTTTTAGGAAAAAAAAGAAAACAGAGATTTATAGGAAATATCCTGCTGGGGGTAGGTTTCATCTTTTTAGGAATGAAGGTAATGTCCGAATCAGTTTCCCCTCTCAAAGATCATATTCTCTTTAAAGAAATTTTAATTAATTTAGAACATGTTCCTTTATTGGCTCTGCTCGCCTCTGCCGTATTTACCGGTTTAATCCAAAGCAGTACGGCTACCATGGGTTTAACCATTTCCCTGGCTATGCAAGGTTTAATTTCATTAAACCTGGCAGTTCCTATAATCTTGGGATCGCATTTAGGTTCCTGTTCCACCGTTCTTTTTGCAGGCATTGGAGCCTCCAAAAGCGCAAAAAGGGTAACCTTGGCAAATTTATTATTTAAACTGGTAGGAGTTATTATATTTTTCTTTCTTGTTCCTTCAATAATTTTTTTAGTGCAGAAATCTTCGGTAAACTTTCCCCGACAAATTGCTAATGCTCATGCCATAATCATTGTAGGCAATGCTTTGCTTTTCCTTCCTTTTACGGAAAGATTTGCCAAATTTTTAGAGAAGATTATCCCCAAAACAGAAGAAGCGGAGTCCTTACAAAAACCAAAATTCTTGGATTCGGGTGCTCTTAACACCCCGGAGATAGCCTTCTATCTGGCCAGCAAAGAGGTATTAAGAATTTCTAATGCTGTAGAAGAGATGGTATTAGATATTATGCAAGTCTTTACTAATAATGATGAAAAACTGCTGGATAAAATAAGCACACAAGATATGATTGTAGATAATCTCTCCCGAGAAATAACCCGGTATTTAACCAAGACAAGCTTTGAAACCCTTTCTGAAGGACATTCTAAAGAGGTATTTAGATTATTGTATATTGTCGATGATCTGGAACATATAGGAGACTTGATCGATAAAAATTTGATTCCCTTGATAGAAAAAAAGATAGACCAAAGCCTGGTGTTTTCCGAAAAGGGAACAGAAGAGATTAAAAATATGCATAAGGACGTTTATAATAATCTTCGAAATGCCATCGGGGCTTTTGCTCTCCAGGATCAAAGAATGGCTCAAAAAGTAATCGATCAAAAAGAATACATCGATTCCCTGGAAATAACCTTGCGCAAGACTCATATCAACCGATTAAATGTAGGAATAGAGCTTTCTCAAAAGACAAGTGGTGTTCATTTGGACCTGATTAATGTCTTAAAAAGAATAAATGATCATTCTTTCTCAATCGCCCGAGCGGTAGTAGGAGAGATATAAACTAGTATATAGTATCGCGTATCGAGTATCGCGTTAAGAAAATCATAATTCAGGAGTGAAGATACAATTTCATTGTAAAAGGGTTTCCGGTTAGTATAATTTATAAAGATAGAAACCGTACTTTTGGTAATTATCTGGATGACCCGAAAAAAAGGTTAGATTTTTACCGCAAAATTATTGATAGTGAGGTGAAAAATGCTTAATATATTAGCAGTAGGCCCACATCCCGATGATGTGGAATTGGGGATGGGAGGTTCTATATTAAAATTTACCGAAGCCAACCATAGAGTGACTATCGTAGATTTAACCGATGGCGAGCCTACGCCCCATGGAAACCCGGAGGCTAGAAAAAAAGAGAGTGTAAAATCAAGTAGGATATTGGGGATAGAGGAAAGAATTACTCTTGATTTTCCTAATCGATATCTTCAGGATGAAATAGATTTCCGTCAGGAATTAGCTGAAATTATCAGAAAACTTCAGCCAGACATCCTTTTTGCTCCTTACTGGATAGATGCTCATCCTGACCATATAACTGCTTCCAAGATTTGTGATGCTGCCCGTTTTTACGGAAAATTCACTAAAACTGAAATGCAGGGCAAACCTTTTTATGTCAAGAAAATATATTATTATATTGCTTCTCATCTCAAGATACATTTCAAACCCTCTTTTATTATGGATATTAGTAAAGAGTTGGGAATGAAAATAGAATCTATTAAGTCCTACGAATCTCAATTTGGACCATCACCTGAAGGGCATCAGTTATTTGAATGGGTGTTAAACTCTAACCGTTACTGGGGAAATCTTATTGGCACAGAATTTGCCGAACCTTTTATCTCTAAAGAAGAGATAGGCATTAAGGACATAGAGGTGCTTTTATAAATGGAAAGGCCGTTTTTTAAATTTCCCCAAAATAAAACGGACTCGTAAAATCTCCTCTTCTGGATTTGGGGAAAGAGAGAACAGAGGAGAAAAGTTTTTGTTCTAAGAGAAAAAAGGGGGAATTATCTTTATGATGATTCTCACGGTAAAATATTTCTGCTAAAAACAGTCGGATTAAAATCTTTGTATTCCTTAAAGGCCGTCCTTAAAGAACGGGTATTGAAAATAAGACCCAAAGCCCTTCTCTTAACTTTATATAATCGTATATTGATTTCTGATCTTTTTATTCACGGAATGGGAGGAGCAAAATACGACCTAGTAACCAACTAAAGTACATGCCTTCAGAGAATTACCCTATTGTTCTTTCTCGGCAAAAAAATTACAGAATCTCTTAAATGACCAATGCCCTCTACCCTCCACCGATAATCGGAAATAGTTTAACCTCAGTAGATTTAGTGAGCAGACAATCTTCTTTTACCATTAAATCTCCTACTTTAATGAAAAAGACATCAGCAGAAGAAATTTTAGTATCTTTTAATACTTGACGAATAGTTACCGGTTTGGGATAGTTTAATTCTAAGACATTAAAGGAGTATTTGTATTTTAAGTACCCCTCCAGCTTAATACTTATCTTCATAGTTTGACCTCATCAATGAGCCAATTTAGTCCTAATTCGATGAGTTTGGCAGGGGTAGGGATTCCGGTGTCTAGATTCCAACCCATCAGCTCGTAGCGTAGTTTTATAGCTTTTTCAAAATCCTTTTTATTAATTGCTCCTTGGCCACCTAAGGGACCACCTTTGAAGTCATGATAGAAAACCTCGGGCAGAGTATCATCCTTAAAAGTAAACCCTTCTCGGTAGTTAAAGATGCGGGCCATATTGATAGAGCGTTCTCCTAATTTCATTAATTCAAACCAGGTAGTGTTCCAACCGGTAGTAGCGCGGATAATCTCCAATAATTCCCGCATGGTCCCAACACTGCGGGGAACATAACCAAAATCGCATATTCCCAAAATATCAAAAAGAGTCCAGTAGATATCTAATAATTTAAATAGAGTTACTTTTTTTTGCCCTATATCTGTAGGAGACACGGGTTCTAAGATACCCAACCCTTTCATCTCCTTTACCCCGACAGAATCTTGGTCTTTGAAGAAAGAATCATGAGGAGCCTTCATATGGTCTGCCCCGTAGTCAGAGAGGGCATATTGGAGACCTACGCCGGTCTTTACTCGAGGATCATGCATGGGAATTTCTTGGCCTTTTACCTGATAGATAAATTTTTCTGCACCTTTACCTATTTTTTGAGCAGCAAGGTAGGAACCCTGGGAGAGGAGGTCTCCCAGCCCTTCCCGGTGGGCAATCTTTTCTACTAGAATAAGGAGGGCTTCCTTATTGCCAAAAGTAAGTTCTATCCCGTCAGTATCTTCTTTAGTGAGGAGACCTTCTTCATAACACTGCATAGCAAAGGCAATGACCATACCGGTAGAGATGGTATCCATGGTGTATTTATTACAAAGCTCATTGGCTTTAGCGATGTATCTTAAATCAGAAATACCACAAAGAGAGCCTAAAGAGACGATGGTTTCATATTCCGGACCTCCATAGGCAGGATTAACTTTAAGTCCTGGTTCATTGATTTCTACTACCCGTTTACAGCGGATGGGACAAGCATAACAACCTTTAGTATCTTTTAATATGGTTGTATTTAAGGCTTCGGCAGTCAGATTTTCTCCTTCTTTGAAATAGCCGGTCGTCCAGTTATAGGAAGGGAGACAGCCTGCTTGGTAGGTGGGGCGAATGACCCCCGGGGTACCTAGTTCCCGTAGATCTCGGCTTAGGGGATTAACCATAACTCTTTGGGTAATCTCTTTGGTTACCTGACTGACTTTCTCTTTATCATAGAGGTCCATAGATTTAGTTCCTCTGACGGCAATGGCCTTCAATTTTTTGGAGCCCATCACCGCTCCCAGGCCATTTCTGCCGTTAAAGTGTTTCAGTTCATTGACAATATTAGCAAAACGGACCAGGTTCTCGCCGGCTGGGCCGATCTGGGAAATCCTGATCTTTTCATCCGCTAACTCTTCTTTGATGATTTTCTGGGTAGTTCCAGTATCTTTACCCCAGAGATGGGCAGCCTCTTTGAACTCTATCTTGCCCTCATTGATCCATAAGTAAGTAGGAGTCTCAGAAGCGCCTTTTATAATCAGGGCATCAAAGCCAGCTTTCTTCAGTTCGGGTCCCCACCAACCTCCAGCTTCCGCTTCTCCCTGCGCACCGGTTAAAGGAGATTTGGCGCAAACAGCATAACGAGGCATAGCCGGGGCAGGGACGCCAGTTAGAACCCCGGGGGCAAAGATAAGTAGATTATTAGGAGACAAAGGATCAGTTTTGGGTTTCATCTGTTTTAACATATAATAGAGCCCAAGAGCTCGCCCCCCCCAGTAGGTCCTATAAAAATTCTCTTCTGGATGTTCTATCCAATATTTTTTTGAACTTAAATCTATATGAAGTATATTTCCAGTATAACCATAAGCCATGATCAGTACTCCTTCCTTGTAGTTTATTTACC
>DSEL01000007.1 GCA_011056645.1 Candidatus Atribacteria bacterium | reverse complement strand
GAGAAAGAAGAGAACCGCCCAGAACTTCATGGATATTAGTTTCGGAAAAAACCGTCGGTTCAAAAAATCTTGCTATGGGAGTCAACGAGACTTATCCAGGAGGTATGGTTCCGGAACACAAACACGATGTCCAAGAGGAAGTGATGTATTTTGTAGCAGGAGAAGGTAAATTTGTTACCGAAGATGAGGAAATTGATCTTTACCCGGGTACTGTTATATTTAATCCTCCTGGGAAATCCCATAAAATCTTAAACACAGGGGATGAAGTACTGCGATTTGTCTGGATTTATTCTCCCCAATTGCCCAGTCATAGAAAGTAAGACAGGGAATGTAATATTATAAAATCAATACTTAGATAAAAGAAAGAAGGAGTAAAAAGGATGAGTAAATGGAATTTACCTCCTCAGGGAGGTCATATGGAAAAACCGGATAAGATTTATTATCAGACCATGACCAAGAAAGATGTGGAAGAAAGACTCAAGAAAAACGATATTCTGCTTATTCCTTTAGGTTCCACAGAGAATCATGGTGATGCCCAACCCTATGGTGAAGATACCTTTATTGTAACACGCATGGCAGAAATGATTGCCCAGAAGACCGGATGTACTGTTGCAGAACCTGTTTGGTATGCCTCACATCCTTTTTCACATTTAGGGCAAAAAGGAACCGTTCCAATACCTGATGAAGTTAACTCTGCTTACATTAGGTCAATAATATCGGGGTATTGGAATACTGGATTTCGAAAACAAGTCATTATGAGTAGTCATGGGCAGGAATACATTATCCCATCTGCCATTCAAGAATGGGGGAAAAAGTATCAAGTACCAGCAGTTATTATCTTTCTTGATGTCCCGAAAATTATGGGAGAAGGATTGAAGGATAAAGCCCATGGCGGTGAATTTGAAACGGTATTTCGCCATGGCGATGAAGCAGAAAATTCCATCTGTTTGGCCCTTTTTCCGGAATTTGTACAAATGGAAAATGCGGTAGATACAAAAACCTGGGGATTCTTACCGGAAGGGCATATAGATAAAGGAGGCGATATTTACAATTATCCAATTCCTGGCCAAAGTCACATTGGTGGTGGCGGTATTGAGTGCATTATCTACCCCGAAGGAGTTTTAGGCAAACCTTCTCTTGCTAAAGCAGAAAAAGCGTATAGAGCCATAGAAACATACTTAGATTATGTCGTTAAATTGCATGATGATATCTTAGAGAAATTTCCCCCGGGAGTTTTACCGGAAGCTAAATACATGACTCAACGAGATAAAGAAGAAATAGATAAATTGTTAAAAGGACCTTCAGACGGTGGAAAACATATCTATACGATTGCCTGGCCGTCATAATCCTAAAATAGATTATTTCTTAATTGGTCGATGATTTTCGAGTTCTTTGAGAAATGAAAGATTATTTAAGGAGGTGATCCATGTAATAAAATAGTATTTGTGAACTGATGGTAATAAAATAAAAAAATCCTAAATGGAGGTATAATAATGTTTAGTAAAAAATCAATCTTATTATCAATGGCGATATTAATAGTATTTAGTTGCTTAGTATTCTCGACTTCTTACGCAGCTGATCAACCTATAATATTAAAGCTTGCCCATGCCGATGCTACCGATATCTTTACTTCAAGGAAGCATGCTCAATGTTTGACATTTGCAAATTTAGTCAATGCCAGAGCTGGCGGAAGAATTGAAGTACAGGTCTATGGTGCCGGAGCTCTTGGTGCTGAGCGCGAGTATGTAGAAGCTATTATGGCAGGAACAGTGCAGGCAGGGATTGCATCAGGTGTAATGGGTGGATTTTTACCCGAAGCAATGGTAACAGATATTCCCTATCTCTTTCCTTCAGCTACCATTGCTTGGAGAGTTTTAGATGGACCATTCGGAGAAAAGCTATCTGCTCTGTTATTAGAGAAAACCGGGCTTCGCAATTTAGCTTTTGCTGAAGTAGGATTCAGACATTTTACCAATGATGTAAGACCAATACATACACCCGCAGACATGAAAGGATTAAAGATTAGGGTACAGGAAAATCCTCTTTTTGTAAATATGGTAAATGGCTTAGGTGCTAATCCTACTCCTATAGCCTGGACTGAATGTTATACTGCTTTACAGAGTGGGGTTGTTGATGGGGAAGAAAATCCAATTTCTACTATCAATTTTGCAAAATTCCAGGAAGTGCAGAAATATTTAACTCTAGACGGGCATGTATATGGTGTGGACTGGTTTGTCATGAATAACAAATTCTTTGAAAGTTTGCCCGATGATTTGAAATATATTATCGTCGATTGTGCCAAAATTTCTTCGGGAGTTGGCCGTGGTCTTCAACAATTGAATTCTTCTGTTGTAGGATTACAGACACTTAAGGAAGCTGGTATGGAAATCTATGCACCCACTGAAGAAGAAATGGCTCTATTTAAAAAAGCAGCGCAAGGCCCGGTTATTGATTGGTTAAAGACTAAAATTGATATTGAGTTAATCAATGAAGCAATGAAAACTGTAGATAAAACCGTGGAAGACCTGAAATCTCAAATTCAATAAGCAGCTTATAACAACTGGATTTGTAGCTAAATTCTAACCCGAGTAAACAGATGCCCTATTATGATGAATAAATTTCCTTTTGAGAATAAAAATAGGGCATCTGTATTAATAAAAAAGGAAATATAATTATGTTTTTAAAAATTGTTAATAAAATCTACAGTGTTGTAAAGATTATTGAAGAAAATTTAGTTATTATTTTATTAGCTATTATGGTCAGTAATGTTGCAATAGGTGTTTTTTATCGTTATATTTTAAATAATTCACTATCATGGACCGAAGAATTAGCAAGATATTTGATGGTATGGTTTGCCTATATCGGGATGGCTATGGCTTTCAGAGATGAAAGTCATGTCAACGTTAGTTTTCTTGTGAATTATTTTCCATTAATTTATCAACATATTATTAAGATCGTTTCTTACTTACTCGTTTTATTTTTTTTAATAACACTCTTTACCCAATCATTAAGTGTGTTTAGAATTGTGAAAATCCAGACGTCTCCTTCGGTACAAATACCTATGATATATCCATATCTGTCTGTAACATTCGGCGCTCTTTTAATGGCAATTGAAGTTGTTTATATAATTTTTAAAAATATTTGCGCAGTAATAAAAAAATAGCATTTAAGAAACAGGAATAAATAATTCAATTTGAATAATATTTTAGGAGAAAATAAATGGTATTTGGTATTGTAGTTTTTATAGTATGTTTATTGATAGGGATTCCGATTGCATTTTGTCTTGGTATTTCCAGTATAGCTATATTATATACCAATCATGTCCCGTTCATGGTCATTGCCCAGAGGATGTTTACAGGTATCGATGTATTTCCTTTTATGGCTATTCCTTTCTTTGTATTGGCCGGAGAATTAATGAATAAATCCGGGATAACTACCAGACTAGTAAAATTTTCAGATCTTTTTGTTGGCCATATCAAGGGTGGTTTGTCCCATATTAATGTAGTTACAAATATGTTTCTTGCTGGTATAAGCGGTTCGGCAGTAGCTGATGCATCAGCCATTGGTTCAATGATGATTCCTGCCATGAAAGAAAGAGGATTTGATATTGATTTTAGTGCCGCTATTACTGCTGCATCTTCTGTAGTCGGACCTGTTATCCCTCCCAGTATACCGATGGTCATTTTTGCTTTATTATCCGGTCAATCTGTGGCAGCGTTATTTATAGCAGGTATGTTGCCGGGTATTTTGGTGGGTTTGTCATTATTAGCTTTATCTTACTTCATTTCGGTAAAGAGGAATTACCCTAAAAGAGAAGAGAAAATAGGATGGCAAGAATTTATCATGTGTTGCATCCATGCCATTGTTCCATTATTGATGCCTTTAATCATTTTAGGCGGGATTCTTTCGGGAATATTTACCGCCACTGAGGCTTCTGCTGTGGCGGTTGTTTATGCATTAATTATCGGCTTCTTGGTATATCGTACTCTAAAAATAAAAGATTTATGTAATGCATTTATAGATACTGCCAAAACTACTGGTGTAGTTTTTTTGGTTATAGCATGTGCAAATATATTTAACTGGTTGCTGTCTGTTGAACAAATTCCACAATTAATGGCTAGTATTTTTAATGATTATATTTCCACCCCATTTATGTTTCTATTGATATTGAATATTTTACTTTTATTTTTAGGAACATTTATGGAAGGAACCGCAGCAATGATTATTACAGTCCCAATCTTTTTACCGATTGCAGTATCATACGGAATCCATCCGGTTATGTTTGGAATCATTGTGGTTTTAAACTTAATGATAGGCCTAATTACTCCACCGGTTGGTTTATGTTTATATGTATCTTGTGGTATTGCAAAGATATCATTAGAAAGGATATCTGTAGCAATTATACCATTTTTAATTGTTGAGATAATGACACTTTTAATAGTAACCTATGTGCCTTTTCTGACCTTATGGTTACCTAATCTATTGGGTTATATAAGATAATCATAAATGTATTCAATTAGTTTAAAATTATTTTTTGGAGGCATAATAATATGAAAGCTTTAGTTAAATACAGCGAAGAACCTAGTGCTTATGAAGTAAGAGAGGTAGATGTTCCTAAGGTCGGAGCATGTGATATCTTAGTGCAAATGAAAGCAACGGCTATTTGTGGTACTGATATCTCACTTCTGGAGAACAGATATAAGGGGAAGAAACCTGTTCCTATCCCCATCATTCCAGGCCATGAAGGAGTGGGAGTCATTGCAGATATCGGTAAGGAAGTAAAAGACTTTAAAGTCGACGAAAGAGTAGCTTTTGAGGCTTTACAAGGTTGTGGACATTGCCTTGATTGTAAGTTAGGGAATAAAAATATGTGCCAGTATTGGGAACATTTAGGACTTACCTGTGATGGTACCTTTGCAGAATATATTCTTGTTCCGCAAGAATTAGTTCATAAATTACCCGATAATATTTCTTTTAGAAATGCTTCATGCTTGGAGCCTATGGGCTTAACTGTTAGATCATTAGCAAATGTTAAACCTGTTTTAGGAGAAACAGCTGTTATTATTGGGCCCGGAAAAATCGGACTTTTCCATTTGCAAGCTTTAAAAGCTTCAGGAATTTCAGAAATATTTGTTATCGGTCTTGATAAAGATAAAACAAGATTTGAAATTGCAAAAAAATTAGGAGCCAGTATTATTGTCAATGGAAGTAAAGAAGATCCTATTAAGAAAGTCATGGAATTGACCAAGGGAAGAGGCGTAGATATTGTCATTGAAACTGCTAATTCGCCAAAATGTTTTTCCATGGCCATTGATTTAGCTGCTCCAAAAGCACGGGTTTCTACCTTTGGTCTTTATCCTGAAGCTACAATAGCCCCCTTAAGCGTCATAAGAAAAGGATTAACCATTTGTGGCGATGTGGCGCTTTTAACGAAACATTTTTTGAGAGCAATACGTTGGGTGGAAATCAATAAGGTTCTAGCTGAACCAGTTATTACCAGGAGTTTTTCCTTAGAACAAGCAGAGGAAGCTATTAGAGTCTTTAAAGAAGGAAATGAGGGGGCAATCATATTTGAAAATTGATTTGTTATTTTGTAATAAACAATGCTATAAGTAATTATTCTCTTTGCGCTAAACTTCTAATTTTAAGAAGGGGGGTGTATGTACTTTTCAATATTAATGACAAAATATTAATTATTGCTATTAATCTTGGAAATAAAAGAAAGGGATGTAATTAGATAGTTATACAGTTAAGAAATAGGTATAAAAAGAAAATAGAAATAAGGGGGCTTGTTGTTATGAAAAAAATAAATTCTTTAATTAGATATTTTGCTCTTCTTTTTATCATTTTTTTATTGCTACAACTTGGAGCAAGTGCAGTAAACGCTGAAAGTGAGTATGTGTTAAAGATTGCCCATTCAAGTGCAATAGATGTGTATAAAGCTCATCAACATGCTATTGCAATGACTTTTAAACAACTCGTAGAAAGTAGAAGTGGAGATAGAATAGAGGTTAGAGTATTTGGTGCTGGTGCTGTTGGTGGTGAACGCGAATATGTTGAAGCAATTATGACAGGGACGATGGAAGCCGGTTTAGCATCAGGTGTAGTAGGAAGTTTCTTTCCTTCTGCAATGATTACAGATATCCCATATCTTTTTCCTGATGTGCAAGTAGCATATAGAGTTTTAGATGGTCCTTTTGGAGACAAGTTATCACAACTACTATTAGAACAGACGGGTTTGAAAAATATGGGATTCTCTGAGATAGGGTATAGGAATTTTACTAATAGTGTAAGGCCTATACATACTCCTGAAGATATGAAAGGATTAAAAATTAGAGTACAAGAAAGTCCTTTATTTCTTACAATGGTAGAAGCGTTAGGTGCGAATCCTACTCCAATTGCCTGGACTGAAACTTATACTGCTTTACAAAGTGGTATCGTTGATGGCCAGGAAAATCCAGTGGGAACAATAATTTTTGCTAATTTTGCAGAGGTACAGGATTATTTGACTTTAGACGGACATGTTTATGGAGTTAATTGGTTCCTTATAAATAATGATTTTTTTGAAAGATTACCTTCTGATTTACAAAAGATAGTACAAGATGCAGCTTTAATTGCCAACTTGGTTGGGCGTGGAGTTTCACAACTAAACGCAGCTATGGGGATTAATACTTTAAAGGAAGCGGGAATGGAAGTCTATGCTCTTAGCCCTGATGAAAAAGATTTATTTAAAAAAGCCACACAGGGGCCTGTCATTGAGTGGTTAAAGACCAAAATCAATATTGATCTAATTAATGAGGCATTAGAAGCTGTAGATAAAGTGGTTGAAGAAAATTAATTTTTAATAAAACAAAAGAGATTGTTGGAAAGATAAATTCCTATTAAGATAAAAAAATATTAAATAACCAGATGCCCTTCCTCCTAAATACAATATTTAGAATGGGCATCTGGTAAGCTAATTATAAATAAAGAAAAAGAAATAAATATAAATTATATTACAAAATTAATGTGTGTTTATTATGTTATCAGTTCATGGGGAGAGAAAAATTTTGAATCATCAAAAACAAGCTAAATTAATAAAAGCCGGAATATTCATCGATGGAAAAAGTTTTGAGCCAAAAGAAAATATACATATATTAATCCAAAATGACAAAATCCAAAGAATTTCTAAAGCAAAAAAGACTGTTATACCTAAAAATATAGAGGTATCAGATTTAAGCGATAAAACAGTTATGCCTGGTTTGATTGATGCACATATGCATTTCTTTGGAGTACCAAGTTTGGATGTGAAGGAAAAATTTACTGAAACAAAGGAGTCAAGAATTTTAAGAGCCTTATGTGAGGCAGGGAAAATGTTAAAAGCAGGTATTACTTCAGCATGTTGTCAAGGTTCTTCAATTTCTCCTGTATTAAGAAAGTTGATAGATGTAGGATATATCAAAGGGCCACGTATTATTTGTGCTGGAGAATTTATTTGTTCCACAGGAGGGACATGGGATTATTTTGATATTCCTATAGATATTGTTAACAAATCAGGCATATTTGCAGACGGTGTTGATGAGCTTCGTAAAAAAGTTAGAGAACGTATTCGTCAAGGCGCAAATATTATTAAAATTGGACTTTCTAAGGGACATATTTATGATAGTAACCATATTTGGGGAGATAACCCTTGTATGACAGTAGCAGCCTATAGTGCTGAGGAAGTTAGAGCAGTTGTGGAAGAAGCTCATTTAAATGGATTAAAAGTATCAGCACATTGCATCGGAGATATATCTGTTCAACTTGCACTTAATAACGGAATAGACTTAATAAATCATGGTTACGGCATTAATGAAGAAACTAGAAATAAAATATTAAAAACAAAAAAAATGATTGTAAGCACTATATCGCAAATTTATTTCCATATCAAAGCTGAAAAAAAGTATAATTATTCCTTAAAACGAAAAGAAATATATAGAATTCATTGGGAAACCATGAAAAGAGATTTTAAAAAAAATATAGAGAAGGGAATTAAATATGCTTTAGGTTCAGATTTGGTAGGATATCCTACTCATCCTCAAGATCAATTTGCGAAGGAATTTGAATTAGCGGTTAAGTGGGGAATGAAACCAATGCAGGCTATTATATCGGGAACAAAAAACAGCGCCGAAGCCATAGGGATTGATAAAATAACTGGTACAATCGAACCCAACAAAGCGGCTGATATCATAGCCTTTAAAGGAAATCCTTTAGATGATATTAAAGTTTTGCAAAATATAGATTTTGTCATGAAAAATGGACAAGTTCTATATAGTTAGTTCGAAATATTTTTAAT
>DSEL01000006.1 GCA_011056645.1 Candidatus Atribacteria bacterium | reverse complement strand
GTCATGTGGTTAACATAGCATGTCTTTGCTACATTGGAAGATCTTACCCTTTATCGGGTTACCTACTAATTTAAAAGTAAAATATTAATTATTTAAGAAAATAGGTGTCTGTCCCTCTTTATTTGATGATAAGTATAGTCATTAAAACTATATTACCTCCATCACATAAGAGTTTCTGGAGATGATATACCCTTTTTTATTTTTCAGTTTCATTTCAATATTATAAATTCCCTTTTCTTTTAAATTTAATCTGATCAGTCCTTCCGACATAGGAGGACTGGAAAAATGTTTGACACCATCGGCAGGTATACAACCTATCTCTATTTTGCTTTCTATTGCTATCTCTTCATCTTTAAGTAAGTTAATTTCGGCATAGGTATTTTCATACTTATTCAGTGTATCATTAACAATCCAGATGCTGGAAATTCCTATAGTTCTCAATGCATCCAAACTTATCTTTTCCCTATCCATATCCATCCCAATTAACACCGGTTGGTAAATAATTTTCAAAACATGATAACTTTTTTTTGGCCTTCGAAAATAATCCACCACACTCCAAGTTATAGCATTCCAATTATCTACGAACATAAATTGAAATATTCCAGTTATTTTAGAATATTTATTCTTGCGATAATTTTCTATAGCATATTTTAACAATTTTGATTGATAGTTTTGGCTGTTTTCTATAAATTCCTCGATAGAATCACCCATATCCACCTTGGCTACATTGAAGGTAGTATCGTATTGAAAATCATGATAGGCCCATACTGACCATTTAGGCGGCCAGAGCTCCTCTTTATTCATCATTTCCCTCATCGTCTCTATATTGGGGAGGGCTTGAGCCCCAAATTCACTAATGAAGGGAGCTCCTGGAAGTAAATAAAATTCGTAATAATGAGTCCTGTACCAACCTGGATAGGGATGATAGGCAAAGTCAGAGGCTATATCAATATATCTGGTGAAATCTTTAGCTTTTGCAGTTAAGTATAATAGTGGGTCAAGCGTATATCTATTGGTACTCGGTTCATTATGGCAGCACCAGACAGATATGCTGGGATGATTATAAAATTGCTCTATCATATCCCCAATCTGACTCACCGCATTTTGAACAAATTCATCACTCTCTTCATAGCTCCATTGAAGAGGAAAATCTTGCCATACCAATATTCCAGTCTTATCACAGGCATCATAAAATTCCTGCCGGTTAATATGAGCATGAACTCTTACCGCATTGACATTGGCTTCTTTTAACATCTTTATATCCTGAGCTATTTTCTGGTTATTATATTCGCTTAGCCATTGGGCAGGAATAATATTTGTTCCACGTGGAAAGAACCTTTGGCCATTTAAATACCAGTTCCATTGGTTATCTATCTTTATTTCTCTTATGCCAAACTGCAAGGAACTTTCATCTAAAATGTTTCTTTTTGAATTCAAAAGAATACATTTTAAATGATATAAATATGATTTCCCTCTATCCCAGGTAGTCCATAATTTAGGTTTATCTATCGTCTTCACCAGATGGATATTATTCTTGCCAGAAGATAAAAAAATATTTTTGTCAATCTTATATTTTTCCTTAAATCCCACTCCCGAAATTTCCAATATAATTTCTATTTCTTGCGGGAAAACATGATTGTTCAAAGGCACATCTATATCCAGGCGCGCACGGCCATCTTCTAATATTAAAGAGGATACCTTAATATTTTTTCCCAAATGCATTTTGTGTTTTTCTTCAATGAATATATCATTCCATATGCCTCCGGTATTTTTATCCTGTCCGTATTCAGGGTCCCAGCTACCAGGTCGAGTGTCATGATGGTTGAATATCCCTTTTATCAGATATTTCTTATTAGGCCAAATATCAACAGATTCTTTCGGCGAATCTACCTCAACTTCCAGAAGATTCTCGGTATCTTTTAGCATATCAGTTATCAGAAAAGAAAATTCTTGGAAGTACCCTTCATGTTTTCCAATTAATCTTCCATTCAGTTTCACCTGACAAAAGTAATCCACTCCTTTGAAGACCAGATAATAGTCATTATCTTTCTGGAGAGATATCTCGAATTTCCTCTGATAATATACCTTGCCACTGTGATTTAATCCTTGTAAATACCAATTAGAAGGAACCTGAATATCACTATATTCTTCTTGTTTATTCAAACAATATTGCCATATTCCGTTAAGAGGATACGTTTTCGAAGTCAAAAACATAGACGAATCTCCTTTCTTTAATTCTTTATTAATTATTTTTACCCAGGATTACAGTCACTTCTACTTCTGTATCATTCTTATTATATGGAATTAAATTTCCCTTTATTAATTTTCCATTGATGAGTAAACGCTTGACTCCCTTGCTAACCCCCTCGGGATTTTTTACGGTAATATGATACTTTACTCCCCGGAAGAGCCGAATAACCATATATCCCTTCCAACTTTTGGGAATACAAGGGTCAATCAACAAACCCTGATAATCGGGTTTAATTCCCAAAATAGCCTGGCTAATGGTGACAAAACTCCAGGCTGCTGCACCGGTAAGCCAGGAGTTTTTAGCCTCACCGTAAGTTGGTGCATCTCTTCCAGCAATCATCTGGGCGTAAGCATAAGGCTCACACCGATAGGTTTCATTAAAATTATCCTTGGTACTGGGACAAATTCGTAAGTATGAATTAAAAGCTTTATCACCATTTCCTAAAATAGTCTCTGCTATAGAAATCCAGGGATTATTATGACAAAATATCCCGGCATTTTCTTTATATCCTGGAGGATAAGAAGAAATTTCCCCTAAATTTAAATAATATTGAGTATATGCAGGTTGAAGAGACATAATTCCATGGGGAGTCGATAAATATTTTTCCACGCTATCTAAAGCCATCTGAGCTCTACCATCTTTTAAACCAACACCACCCATAATACACCAACCCTGAGATTCAATAAATATCTTTCCTTCTTCACATTCCTTAGACCCTACTTTATTCCCATAATAGTCATAAGCTCGCAAAAACCATTCTCCATCCCATCCATGTTCTTCAACCGCTTTCTGGATAAGTTTGTATCCTTTATTGAGTTCATTTATTTTTGCTTCAGCACCAATCTGGTGACAAAGCTTTATAAATTCACAACATACATAGAGAAACAAACCGGCAATCATTACAGATTCTGCTGCCCCTCCCTTTATATCCCCGGCTGACTGAAAAGATTCTCCGGGCACTTTGGAAAAACAATTGAGGTTCAGACAATCATTCCAGTCGGCATGACCAATAAGAGGAAGATTGTGTGGTCCTAAATTTTTTAGGGTATAATTAATAGAAAGGTAAAGGTGATCAAGAATAGTAGCTTTGCTACCAGGTATATCTGAATATCTAATGACCTCATCAAGAATTGAAAAATCTCCAGTTTCCTTTATATAAGCACAAGTAGAAGCAATAAACCATAATGGATCATCGTTAAATCCTTTACCTATATTTTCGTTTCCCTCCTTGGTTAACGGTTGATACTGATGATAACAATCTCCACTAGAGAGCTGAATAGCAGCAAGTTCCAGAATTCTTTTTCTTGCTCTTTCTGGAAATATATGCATAAAACCAAGCAAATCTTGATTGGAATCCCGAAAGCCCATCCCACGCCCAACACCAGATTCAAATAAAGAAGCAGAACGAGACAGATTAAAAGTGACGATGCACTGATACTGATTCCAAATATTGACCATACGTTCTATATCTTCATTATCTATTTTCACCTGATATCGACCAAGCAGTCTGCTACAATAGATTTTTAACTCATTCAATGCTTCATCCACAGCTTGGGTAGTGTTATAAAGCTCCAACTTAGTCCATAATGATTTTTTATTAATAATATTGGGAGCTGAAAACTTTTCATCTTCTTTGTTTTCCATATATCCTAATATAAAATGGAGTGTTCTATCTTGTCCCGGCTGGAGGATAACATTGAGCTGATGAACACCAACTGGAGCCCAACCGCTTGCCAGAGAATTAGTGCATTTTCCCTTACTTACCACTTGAGGATTTTCAAATCCGTGATTAAACCCAATAAATGCATCGCGGCTGGTATCAAATCCCTCTATTTTTTGGTTACAGAAAAAATAGGCATAATGATTTCGTCTTTCCCGATATTCAGTTTTGTGAAAGATAGTATCATTTTCTACTTCTACTTCGCCTATATTAAAATTTCGTTGGAAATTAGTCATATCGTCCATAGCATCCCAAAGGCAAAATTCAACCAGGGAAAAAAGGGTTAACCTTTTTTCCTGCTCTCCATGATTTATTATTTTTACTTTCCATATTTCCATATTCTCTCTAAGAGGAACAAAGTAAGTGATCTCTACTTCCACATCATTTTTATATCCCGTAATCACCGAATATCCTAATCCATGTCGACAGGAGTAACTATCTAATGATGTGCAAGTTGGTTTCCAACCGGGATTCCAGATGGTATTACCATCTTTAATGTATAAATAGCGGCCACCTACATCCAAAGGAACATTATTATAACGATAGCGAGTTAGACGCCGCAGCCGAGCATCTAAGTAAAAGCTATAACCCCCCGCTGTATTGGAGATAATTCCAAAATATTTCTTGAATCCTAAATAGTTTATCCAGGGCAAAGGTGTATCCGGGCGGGTAATAATATACTCTTTTTTCACATCATCAAAATGTCCATATGGATTCATCAATGTTTCCTTTTTGAAATATTTTTTTATCCTTTGGTAGCTCCAGCTACTAATCCTTGAACGAATTGTTTTTGTAACACCGTAAAAAATATTAAAACAGGAAGACTAACTAATATACATGCAGCCATCATCCCTCCCCAACGGGCTTCCTGGGCAGTAATATACCTTAGGATACCGATAGCTACTGTTGTGGTTTCATTCCCGGTAAGTACTGAGGCAAATAACACCTCATTCCAAGCCATTACAAATCCATATATTCCAACGGCCGCAATTCCCGGCCTTGCCAAAGGAATGATGACTCTAAAAAGAGCTCCTACTTTAGTACATCCATCAATTTGAGCTTGTTCATCTATTTCTCTGGGAATAGTATTAAGGTAACCTCGCAACATCCAGATAGAAAAAGGTAGAGAAAAAGAAGTGTAAGTGAAGATCATTCCCCAATAGGTATCTCTCATCGGAAGACCTATAATCTTCCTTATCCAGATAAACATGACAAAATAGGGTATAAGAAAAAGAATTCCGGGGAACATCTGGGTTGATAATACAGATATACTATAGGCAGTTCTTCCTGGAAAAGAAAAACGAGAGATAGCATAAGCAGCTAAAGTGGCAATAACAACAGAAAAAAACATTGTCCCCAAGCTTATTATTATGCTGTTTTTAAAATAATCAAATATTTTAACTTCTTTATTTACAGTCTTGTAATTAACCAAAGTAAAATTACGAGGTATCCAACTGGGCTCCTTTCCCGCTATTTTACTATCTGAAGCCTGAATTTCTAATCTTGTTTTAAACGAACCAGAGACCATCCAGGCAAAAGGTGCTAATACCGATATTAAAATCAAAATGACTGCAAAATACAAAAACATCCTTTCCGTTAATCTTTTTGTTGTCCTATTCAATGCTCTACCTCCCCTGGTCGGATCTTTTTAATGTATAAAATACTGAAAATCAACATAATTACCATCAAAATCACCGACATGGCTGCTCCAATACCGTAATGAAAAGAATTAAAAGCCTCTCTTAAAATTAGGGTAGAGGGAACTTCTGCGGCAACACCGGGATCGTCACCCAGCATAACATAAAATTGATTAAAGGCATTAAAATTCCATAGTGTGGATAATAGTAATAGAACGGAAGTTATAGGCATAAGAAGAGGAAAGGTAATATATCGAAACTGCTGCCATATTGAAGCGCCATCAATCTTGGCCGCATCATACAACTCGAAAGGAATAGTCTGTAATCCTGCTAATAAAATTAAACAGGTAAAAGGCCAACCTTTCCAAATGCTAGCCACCATAACTGCATAAATAGACTTATCACCAACTAACCAGACCTTCGTCTCTGAAATCAAACCCCAGGATAATAAATATTTATTTACGATACCTATTCTCGCTTGAAACATGAACCTCCAAACACTATAAGCGACTGAATCAGGAATAATATAAGGTAAAAGTATCAATCCTCTAACAATGGTTCTCCCTATAAATTCCTGGTTTAAAATTAAAGCTACTCCTAAACCGATAAAATAACCGATAGAGATTACCGCAATTCCGTAATAGGTTATGTTCCATAAAGAACGTAAAAATCGCCCTCCTGTTGGACTATTTATATCCAAGCCCTCTAAATAATTACCGATCCCAATAAACGGAGCTTTAGACCAATCACTAATGGTATATAGATCAAGATCACTAAAGCTAATTATAAATCCCCATAACATAGGAAGAATATGAACTAAAATCATACAGATAAGAGCAGGTATAATTAAATAATAAGCAATTCGATTTTTTTTTATTTTCTGAATAAATAAATGCATATTTTTTTTAAAATTATTTCATAGTATTCTTTCTAAATAGTTAATCGACCAGTCCACATCATGGTTCTATAAGGAGAGAAAACAGTCTTTCCTTTATTGGTACTCAACTGTTTTCTCCTTTTGTTTAAACGAATCTATCTCTCTATTTTTCTTTAGCTAAGGCTCTATCTACTGCCGCAGCTGCCAGATCTAAATATTCTTTAGCTGTACCTTCAGTATATTTTCCATTAACGTAAGTACTTAAAATATTTTTAAATTCACCGACTACCGCATTTTCAATATCTCCCCAAACTCCTAATGGAGGATAAGCAGTGGCATAAGATAAAGTCTCTTTAAATACTTTCCAAACCCCGGTATTATAATAAGGATCTTCAAAGGCTTCAATCTTTGCGGGTAACATATGAGTCAGGTTCTTGGTATAATCAACTAGTACCTGCTTCTCTATTAGATAATTCACCCAGGCTTTTGCCGCTTCTTTGTGTTTGCTATTGGAAAAAATGACTAAGTTGCTTCCGCCTGAAAAGGAACCTTTACCAACTGGACCCTTCGGAGGTTCGACAATACCATAATTCAAGGTAGGATTCTCGCTTTCAATATTTGCAATGTTCCATGGTCCCATATAACACATCGCCACATTTCCATTGATAAAAGCAGAATCAGCTTGTGGCTGGTTGTATTCAGCACAGGCTTGATCTGCTAATCCCCTCTTTACTAAATCAACATACCATTGCATAGCTGTAATACCTGCACCACTATTGAAGGTTGCTTTCTTATGATCCGCACTTAACAGGTCACCTCCAGATTGCCATAAAAGGATAGCCCAGTTATGCAGTAGATCCCAAGCGTTGGTCCCAGCCATTGCAAATGCTCTACCCGTTCCAAATTTAGAATTAATTTTTTCTCCTGCCAGCACTAATTCACCCCAAGTCGTAGGTGGTACTGCCCCTGCTTCCTCAAACATATCCTTATTATAGAACAGACATCTTGTTTCCGCAAACCAGGGAATACCATAATAATTGTCTTTGTAGGTAGTAGACTCTAAGTTTGCTGCCATAAAACTATCTGCCCCACCGAACCCATTTATATCAATCTGTTCTAATCCGCTAGTAGCAGCAAATTGCGGATTCCAGGTAGTGCCTACCTGAGATACATCACATATTGGTTCGATGAGTGACATCGATATTTTTGACCATGCATCACCCCAACCAACTATCTCATAATTCACGGTAATACCAGTCTTCGCTTTAAAATCAGCCGCTGCTTTCTCTATCCAAGAAAGATGGGATTCATCAGGAGCATTAGGCATAGCCCAAAAGACTATAGTTTCTTGTGCCCAGGCCATTCCTGCATAAAGAAAAAACACTACTAATACTAATAATATAATTTTCTTTAACATTTTTTAATTTCCTCCCTTTACCAGAACTTTTTAATACTTTAAAATAAATTTAATCACCTAGAACATTTTTAATCTTGACCTATCACCCCCTTCACTTGGAAGAAAGAGAAATTGCAGATTCCCGCTTGATTAACTCTACTGGAAGGATAACTTGCCTTGGAGTTCTTCCTTTTTTATGGTCGGAAATTATCCGATCCAAGAGCAACTCGGCTGCTATTCTACCCATTTCTACTCTTCTTTGTTTTATGGTAGTAAGTGGTGGGATAATATAAGGTGAAATATAACTATCATCAAATCCAACGATAGAAACTTCCTCAGGAACCGATATTCCTTTATCATTCAAAGCTTTAATAGCTCCAATCGCCATTTGATCATTCGTGGCAAATATGGCACTAAAATCTAATCCATAGTTATCCAGATATTCTTTTACACTTAAATGCCCACTATCTACGGTAAAATTTCCATTCAGGATAAATTGACTTTTAATTTTTATTCCTTTATTTTTCAAAGCTCTTTTATATCCATTAAACCGTTCTTTAGAAGAATCAATAAAAGGAATCCCTTGAATGATTAAAATAGAAGAATGTCCAAGATTCAATAAATACTCTGTTGCCATATATCCACCACCAAAGTTATCTATTTTTACCGTATCAACTTGTAAGCCGTGAGGGTCTCGGTCCAATAAAACGATATTATAACCTCCTTCTATCAGAGAATGAATATAATCATCATCACCACAGGTAGTGACCAATATGGCACCATCGACCTTTTTCGCCTGAAAAAAGTTCACTCCTACCAGTTCTTCTTTGATAATACGGTGGTTTAATGAGATGATAACGTTATATCCTTTCTCTGCTGTCACTGATTCAATACCATCTATTATTTCTCCATAAAAGTCACCAAGTGCATCTGGTACAGCAATGCCAATACATTTAGAAAGATTAGTCTTTAGGCCGCTTGCCATAGCAGAAGGAGAGTATCCCAATTCCTCGATTACTTTTAATACACGCTTACGTGTCTTGGGAGAAACACCGTTATTTCCGTTAAATACACGGGAAACGGTAGTAATGGAAACGTTTGCCTTTTTTGCCACTTCTTTTATAGTTATGTTCATATTTTATCACTTCTTTTATAATAGAAAACGTTTTCTATTATATTAACTCAAAATCTATTTTCTGTCAAATAATTTATAATACTTTTATAAAACAAATACCAAAAAATAGTTTAAGACCGGTTTGATAAAAATTAAAAGAGGTACTAATTATAATTACAAGATGAAGGCTTACCCTGGAAGAGTAGGAAAAGATGAAGAATAAAATTCTCCATCCCTATATAAAACAGTTCCTTGAGAAGGATATTCAATTGGGGTAGCTCCGGGAAGGTCTTTTTCTTTGATTAAAATATAAGATGATTATTACCTTTCGATATATTATAATATAATGATAAAT
>DSEL01000005.1 GCA_011056645.1 Candidatus Atribacteria bacterium | reverse complement strand
GTTCTATATAGTTAATTCGAAATATTTTTAATATAATCGTTGTTTATTTTTAATTAGAAAATTTAAAAAAATCACTCATTAGAACAAGCAGAAGAGGCAATCAGGATCTTTAAGGAAAGAACTGAAGGAGCGATAATTTTCGAAAATTACTATTAATTTACATTTTACCTAAATTCAGAATTCAAAGATATTTTTTTATTGAGAATTTCCCCTATTTATGCTATAATTTAACTGCAAATTGAGGGAAAAAGTATGGGTTCAGCCAAAAAAGATGAAGTAAAAAACGTAGCAGTAAACAGAAAAGCCAGGCACGATTATCATATATTAGATACTTATGAAGTAGGGCTGGTCCTTAAGGGAACAGAAGTAAAGTCTTTAAGAGAAGGCAAGGTAAGCTTGCGGGAAAGTTTCGCTCAATTTGAAAATAATGAACTTTACCTAATGAATATGCATATTTCTCCTTATACTTTTGGTAATATTTTTAATGTTGATCCGAAAAGGATACGGAAATTACTTTTGCATAGACAGGAAATCAATCGTTTGCGAGCGCAGGTTCAGGAGAAAGGTTTAACCCTAGTTCCTTTGAGAATTTATTTTAAAAAGGGCCATGCCAAGATTGAAATAGCTCTGGCTAAGGGGAAAAGATTATACGACAAACGACAAGCATTAACTGAGAAAGATGCCCAAAGAGAATTGAACAGGGAATTAAAGAATAAAGAATGGGGGCGATAGGTTTCGACAGGGATAAAAGAGGTAAGAACAGCGAGTCGAGGTTCCATGTCCTCGTAAAACTGTGGAAAAACATTAATTGCTGATAACAAACAATTAGCATTTGCAGCCTAATTAGGCTGCACGTCTGTGATTGTCTTGTGTCTACGAGACTTTTATGGGTGTAACATAAAGTAGACTATCTTCTTCCTTACTGCCCTGGGAGGTAGAAGAGAAAATTAAGGGCTGGCTCAATTTATATCCTGTCTATGGGAGCTAAAAAGAGCAAGAAAATAAATCATAGACTACACTCGTAGCGGTTTTTACTGAAATATCTTTGGACGCGAGTTCAAATCTCGCCGCCTCCACCAAACCTTTATTATTAAAGCCTTTCAGCGATTTTGCTAAAGGCTTTTATTTATTTTTTATAAATTATTTCCCAGAAAAAGAAGGATTTTTGGAAAGTTTAGTGACTCTCAAATCCCTTTATTTATAAGGCTTTTAGACCTCTTTCAGGAATACCCTTAAAACGCATGGAGAGTGCCTTTAAACGCACTTTAATTTTCAAAAAATCGGCAATTAGAACCTTTTTTTAACCTTTTTTGCTCCTTCCAAAACTCTGTAACCATTATAAATAGCCACTTACAGATTTTGAAGACTTAATAAATTGTCAAAAAACACCTATTTTGCGAGGGTAAAACCTCTAAGCTGAGGCAAATTTTGCTTGTATAGTCAAAAATACGCAATCTACATTTAAAACCCTTATTTCAAAAGGCTTCCTGAGCATAACAGGGGACAATTGTAATTAAAAAAGAAAAAGAGAGGAACAGGAAAATATGGATTTTTAGGGACAAATATAGTAATATAAAACAATAGTTAGGCTACCCAATGAAGCCTTAATAAAAATCGGAATATAAAATAAAGTAAAGGGGGAGAGTTTATGGATTCCCAAGAGTCTAAAGTAACAGTTAATTTTATTCAAGAGATCATTGATAAAGACAAAAAATCGAATAAATATCATGGAAGGATCCGTCTCCGATTTCCCCCGGAACCTAATGGATACCTGCATATCGGACATGCAAAGTCTATCTGCTTGAATTTTGGTTTAGCAGCACAAAATGGCGGACTATGTAATCTCCGATTTGATGATACAAACCCTAGCAAGGAAGATGTAGAGTATATTGATTCAATAATCAACGATGTTCGATGGTTGGGATTTGACTGGGATGACCGGCTTTTTTATGCTTCTGACTATTTCGAAAAGATGTATGATTACGCCCTTTGTCTGATTAAAGCAGGGAAGGCTTATGTGTGTGACCTGAATCCTGAAGATATCAGGGAGTATCGCGGAGATTTCCAGAAACCGGGGAAAGAAAGTCCATATCGCAGTCGATCTGTAGAGGAAAACCTGGATCTGTTTCGACGTATGCGCACAGGTGAATTTCCTGATGGTTCCCGGGTGTTGCGGGCTAAAATTGACATGTCTTCGCCTAATCTGAATATGAGAGATCCTGTTCTTTATCGTATTTTAAAGGCTACTCATCACCGAACGGGGGATATATGGTGTATTTATCCTATGTACGATTACGCTCATCCTCTTGAGGATTATTATGAAAAGATCACCCATTCTGTTTGTACTCTGGAGTTTGAAGACCATCGTCCATTATATGACTGGGTTCTTAACGCTTTAAACTTGCCGGACCCACCTCAACAGATTGAATTTGCCCGTCTTAACTTATCCAATACGGTGATGAGCAAACGTAAGCTTCGCAAGCTGGTAGAAGAAGGTCATGTAGACGGATGGGATGACCCTCGTATGCCGACTATAGCCGGCTTACGGCGCAGGGGTTACACTCCGGAATCAATTCAAAATTTCTGTGACCGTATCGGAGTATCCAAGAGTAATAGTAAGGTAGATGTTCGTTTTCTGGAACATTGTCTCCGTGAGGATCTGAACTTGAGAGCTTCTCGAGTGATGGGAGTCCTGCATCCTTTAAAGCTGGTTATTGATAATTATCCTAAAGAAATGACGGAAGAGATGGAATCAGAGAATAATCCTGAGGATCCTAATTCCGGGACGCGCAAAATACCCTTTTCCGGGATTATCTACATCGAACGGGAAGATTTTCATGAAGACCCGCCGAAAAAGTATTTTCGTCTGGCTCCCGGGTGTGAGGTCAGGTTAAAGAATGCCTATATTATCCAATGTGAAGGATTTATTCGGGATGAAAAAACCGGAAAGATAAAAGAAGTGCACTGTAACTACGACCCGGAAAGTAAAAGCGGTAAGCCGGGTGCAAAACGTAAAGTAAAAGGCACTTTACACTGGGTTTCAGCAGACCATGCCTTGAAAGCAGAAGTGCGTTTATACGACTATCTTCTGCTGGACCAGAACGAGAAAACAGAGGAACAGGAGGAAGAGAAAGATTTTATGAAACAGCTTAATCTAAATTCCCTGGAAGTGTTAGCGGATTGTTTGGTTGAGCCCAGTTTAGCGGGAGCGGTTCCGGGAAGCAGATATCAGTTCATGCGAAAAGGTTACTATTGTGTTGATTCTGATTCAACATCGGATAAGTTAGTGTTTAACCGAATCGTATCTTTACGGGATAGTTGGGAGAGGATTCTTAAAACTGAAAAAAATTGAATAATTTGAGCTAATCTGTTATAAATAGATAAGTAAAAAGTTGTTATAGAGGAAAAATATTTATGGAATTTGTAAAAGATAAGAGATTGAATTTTATCATCAGCATGGCTATTGGACTTGTGATTCTGTTTTATGTGTTAAGCAAACTACAATTATTATTTATATATTTTGGTACTGCCTTAATGTTAGCCTATTTTTTCGATCCGCTTTATATATACCTTATTCATAAAAGAATTCCGAGTGCATTGGCTATTATTATTGTCTTTGGGATAATCATAGCCTTGTTAATCTTGACTATATTTTTTCTGATCCCTAGCGTAATTAACCAGCTTAATAT
>DSEL01000004.1 GCA_011056645.1 Candidatus Atribacteria bacterium | reverse complement strand
TTTATATTGTGCCGTTATACGCTTATTTCCAAAAATTAGGGTTGACAAATAATTTATTAGGGATAATAATAATATATTCTGCCTATTATTTACCATTTTCAATATTTTTACTAAGATCTTATTTTCTTTCAATTCCCAAAGAGATTTGTGATGCAGCTAAAATAGACGGCTGTTCAGATTCACAAATATTCTGGAAAGTAGTATTACCACTTGCTAAATCCGGTTATGCAACCCTTGTGTTAATATTAACTTATTGGACCTGGAATGAATTTTTCTTTGCCGTAACTTTTTTACAAAACGCAAAAGTTCAAACAGTTTCTATAAGATATTTACGTTTTACTGAAAGCCATTTTACTAATTTTGCTTACGTTAGCACCGGTGGAGTAATTACAATATTGCCTATTATGTTTATTTGTATTTTGTTACAAAAAAGATTTATTGCCGGGCTCACACAAGGTGGGTTAAAATAATTAATTTTTAAGATATAATATAATAAAACTGTGGAGGCTTTATAATGATTAAAAGAGAAATGACTGAGAGAGAGAAAAATATCGCAAATCAATGGTTAAGCGTTATGAAAAGTGGGAATGTTGAACATAGGGTTATTGAGGGTGTGTATGCATTAGAAAATAAAGGATATGATATTTCAAAGGCAAAATTACTAATTGATAAAGGCAAAGCAGCATATAATAATAAAGATTTTAATAAATTATTAAAAATTATTGCTATGATAAAAGAAGAATTAAGAAGATCACCAAAAATGAAAGTGGACTATTATAAGCCGGAAATGTTTGAAGATATATTAAATGCATGTGTTCCTTTAGTAGATTTATCAAGGTTTCCGCAAAAAATTGATTCAGATCTTTGGTATGAAAAAGTATATGGAGGTTGGTATGGGAAATGTATTGGAGTTTCATTAGGTGACCCTGTTGCTGGGTGGAAAAGTGAAAAAATTAGAGATAAATATGGGATCATAACTGATTATGTAAAAAAACCATCTACTAAGAATGATGATGTAACATATCCTATTGTTCTTCTCCATACTATAGAGGAATATGGACCTGAATTTACAAGTAGGGATTTAGGGTACGAGTGGGTAGAACATTTGATGCCAGAAGAGGTTTGCACAGCAGAATTTGTGGCACTTGAAAATATTAAAAATGGGATTATACCTCCTTATTCAGCAAAAGAAAATAATCCCTTTAATCTATGGATTGGTGCTCAAATGAGAGGAGAAGTAAATGGATTTATAGCTCCAGGAAATCCAAGAATTGCAGTTAATTTTGCTTATAGAGATGCGGTGGTATCTCACATAACGGAAGCGGTTTATAGCGAAATGTTTAATGCCGCAGTAATTAGTGCGGCTTTTGTAGAGAATGATATAAACGAATTAATTAAAATAGGGTTATCTTATGTGCCTAGGAATAGCGAATTTTATAATATAATAAATACTACCTGTGAATGGTGTAAAGATTTTAAAAATTCTAAGGAGGTATTGGTTAAAATAGAGGAAACCTATGCCAGCAAATATCATTGGATACATACTTTTCCGAATATAGCCAATGTTATTATGGCTTTAATTTTAGGTGAAGGTGATTTTGGAAAAAGCATTTGTATTTCAGCTAATTCTGGTATAGATACTGATTGTTCTACTGGGCAAGTAGGAGCTACACTCGGTGTATTGATCGGAGAAAAAAATATTCCGATAAAGTGGAAAGAACCCCTAAATAATACAATAGAAGCTTATCTATATAGTTTTGAAAAAATGAAGATTAGCGAACTGACCGATTGGACCCTAAAAATAGGTAAAATAATAGCGGAAAAAATTAAATAAGATATAAATTTTAGTTTAATATAAAGGTAAATAAAAAAGATGATAAAGAAAAATGGAGATAATGTCTTTATTGAGCCGTGTAAAACTACAGACTCCTGTCTGGAGATGTAACGGCAGCCCGAAGGGCTCACGCTCGTTTTTCGCTTGTAGCAAAAGATGCCCCCAGCTCCTGCTGGGGGAGTTTCACTGAAAAATTTTTAAATTGCATTTTATTTTTATTGCATATACTAGCAGATTAAATTTAAAGATATAACAATTTGTATTACTTTCTGAAAATCGTAATTTCCTTCCAAGTTCTGATAATTATTATTAGTCCTTACAATGCGAATTAACCGATTTCCTTATTTTTGCATTACTCTTCAATTTATTTAAGAAAAGTAAATATTTTCTCTTTTTTTACTTGATCTCTAGTTTTTATTTTTAAAATTAGAGAATAAAACAACCTAACCATCCGTTATCCTTTTTATTTCTGCAAAAAAAAGGATTTTTAAAGATTATGTGGTATAAATATATAAAACAACTATAAAGAAAAATATTATTATAATTAAAAGCAATAGCAAGAAATCCATTCATCATCAGAAAAGGGGAAAAGAAAATATGAGTAAAAATAAAAACAGTTACCAGCGAAATTTCCCAGTCACCTGGGAACAATTTCATCGGGATAGTCGAGCTTTGGCCTGGAGGTTACTGGATACGAAGAAGAAATGGGATAGAATTATTGCTGTAGCGCGAGGAGGATTAATTCCGGCTGCTATCATTGCCCGAGAATTGGATATTCATTATGTAGATACAATTTGTATTTCCAGCTATACCTTAAGACATCAAGGAGAGCTTTCCATCTTAAAAAGTATTACTGAATTTAAAGATGGAGT
>DSEL01000003.1 GCA_011056645.1 Candidatus Atribacteria bacterium | reverse complement strand
CATAATAGGGGTTATGGTTTTTGTTTTTTTACAATCTCTTTCGGAATTATATTTGCCTACACTTATGTCAGATATTGTGGATACAGGGGTGGTCAACGAAGATATTAACTATATTATAAGAATTGGAGGATGGATGATCCTGATTGCTATCATTGCAATGATTAGCTCCGTTTTAGGAAGCTACCTGGCAGCTAAAACAGCAACCGGATTTGCAAGAGATCTTCGAACAAAAGTGTTTAGTAAAGTAGAAAGTTTTTCCTTGGAAGAATTTGATGAAAAAGGGACAGCCTCCCTTATCATTAGAACAACCAACGATATTACTCAAATTCAGCAGTTAGCAATAATCATGCTTAGAATGTTCTTAAGAGCACCTTTGCTTTTTGTTGGTGGTATTATTATGGCTGTTTTAAAAGACGCTAAATTATCATTGATTCTTGTATTTATTTTACCGATTTTAACTATTATCATTTTTTTCATTGCCAATAAAAGTATGTCTCTTTTTAAATCAATGCAAATTAAATTAGATAAACTTAATTTAGTTCTTCGAGAATATTTAACCGGTATACGGGTTATTCGAGCATTTAATCGGGAAGCTTCTGAAAAGAAAAAATTCCATAAGGCCAATCTTGATTTAACAGAAACTGCGAAAAAAGTCAACATACTGATGGCTATTTTAATGCCTTTAATGATGCTAATTCTTAATTTGGCAATTGTAGCTATTATTTGGTTTGGAAGTATACGAATCAATAATAGTGGCATGCAAGTTGGAGATTTGATGGCATTTATTCAATATGCATCACAGATTATGTTTTCTTTAATTATGGTGTCCATGATGTTTATTATGGTTCCTCGAGCATCGGTATCTGCTATTCGAATTAATGAAGTTTTAGATGTCGAGCCAAAAATAAAGGATACAATAATACCCGAGGAGAGCAAATTAAAAATTGAAAGTGAGATTAAATCACAAGGTAATCTATCTGAAAAAGACAAAAGAGGTTATCTTGAATTTGATAAGGTTAGCTTCTGTTATCGGGGTGCGGAAGAGCCGGTTATTAAAAAAATTTCTTTTAAGGCTAACCCTGGTGAATTGACCGCAATTATTGGAAGCACAGGTTCTGGAAAATCGACATTAATAAATCTTATACCAAGATTTTATGACGTAACATCGGGTCGTATTTTAGTTGATGGAGTTGATATACGAGAATTAACTCAAGAAAAATTACGTGCTAAGATCGGATTAGTTCCTCAAAAAGCTGTTCTTTTTACAGGAACTATTGCAGAAAATATTAGCTTTGGGAACAATAACCTATCTCGTGATGAAATAATAAGAGCAGCCGAGATTGCTCAAGCCTCAGAATTTATCTCTACCATGGGACAAACTTATAATTCTCAAATTGCACAAGGCGGAACCAATATTTCAGGGGGGCAGAAACAAAGACTGGCGATTGCAAGAGCTTTGGCCAAACATCCTGAAATCTATATTTTTGATGATAGTTTTTCTGCCCTTGATTTTAAAACAGAGGCAAAATTACGGGCAGCAATAAAAAAAGAAACAAAAAACGATACAGTTTTAATTATTGCCCAACGAGTGACCACAGTAATGAGTGCAGATCAAATTATTGTTTTAGATGAGGGTAAAATTGTGGGTATAGGTAAACACCTGAACTTAATCAAAACCTGCAAAGTCTATAGGGAAATCGTGGCTTCACAACTCTCGGAAGAGGAATTAGTATGAGTGAAAAAGATATAAAAGCAGGACCGCCAATTAGAGGATTAGGTCGTGGACCCGGAAGTCATAGAAGTATGGCTATGCCGATAGAAAAAGCCAAAGATTTTAGAGGGACATTAAAACGGTTACTCGATTATTTGAAACCTTATCGAGTTAAGCTTATTATTACTTTTTTGGCGGCTATAGCCAGTACATTTTTTAATATCATCAGTCCAAAAATTATGGGACGAGTAACCACTAAATTATTTGAAGGTTTCCTCCTAAAAACGAAAAATGTGCCCAATGCAGCCATTGATTTTAATTATATTTTAAATATTATTTTCATCTTAATCGGGTTATATGTCCTCAGTGCTATATTTAATTATATTCAACAATATAT
>DSEL01000002.1 GCA_011056645.1 Candidatus Atribacteria bacterium | reverse complement strand
TCTGTGGGAGAGTAGGACACTGCCGGGATTTTTTATTTTTATTTTCTTTGTTTTAGGGTATAATTTAAGAGATAGTAAGGAATGATAGGTGTTGAGTAAGGGTAGAGGGGAGAAGAGGGGAATTGGAGCATAAACTTAAGATCATTTCGTTTGACGTAGACGGTACATTAGTTGATTCAGGATATAATGATCTAATATGGTTTAAAGAAATACCTGAACTAGTAGCTAAGAAAAAGAAGATAAATTTCGAACAAAGTGTAAAATATGTAACTGATGAATATACTAAACTCGGTGAGTATAATTTAAATTGGTATGATATTAGTTATTGGATTACCTATTTTGGAATAAAAGTCTCCCCTGAAAAAATATTGGAAAAGTATGAATCCAAAATAAATATATTTCCCGAAGTAATCCCTCTTTTGGAAAAATTAAGGAATAAATTTATACTTGTTATTACTACTGCAATGCCTCGTGAATTTTTAAAGCCTAAAATAAAAAAGCTGGAAAAATATTTTAAATTCAGCTTTTCTGCTTTATCCGATTTTAAAAAATTGAAAAATGCGGAAATATATTCAAAAATATCCAAAATCCTAAATTTATGCCCTGAACAGATATTACACATAGGTGATCATTGGGAATTTGATTATCTAGCTGCTCGGAAAGCTGGAATGAATGTTATATATTTAGATCGCAGCAAGACAAAAAAGGGAAAGTTAATTATTCACAATTTAGGAGAAGTAACTAAAATAATAGATAACATTAATCAATGACCAATAATTTGCGATATGTGATAAGATAGCTGGTTAAGAAAACAGTATTAAGCATATAGTATCGAGTCAAGAAAATAGAAGTCAGGAGCCGGAATCCAGAATTCAGAATTGTTTTAAGTTATAAGAGCATATTTTGGTTGTATGTTCTTCTGACTTCTTAAATAATAATTATGGTTTTTTACTTTTAGCTTTGAATTTTTAGTTTACTAGAAGCTATTCACTCACTAATATTTAATTGGCGAATTGGTCAATTAGTCAATATGTAACGAGGTGATAATTATGCCTGAATTACCCGAAGTAGAGACTATCAGGACAGACCTTCAACAAAAAATTAAAAATAAACAAATAAAAGATGTCATAATAAATACTAGTAAAATAATAAAAAAACCGTCTTTAGAAGAATTTATTAATAAAATAAAGAACAAAAAGATTAAGAAAGTAGATCGCCGGGGAAAATATATCATTATTTGTTTAAGCTCAGAAGATAAATTAGTAATTCACCTGGGGATGACCGGAATGTTAATCTATCCTTACACTGCTCAAATTACCGAAAAAGAAATTAAATCCAAACATAATCATATTATTTTTACCTTTACAGATGAAACCCAGTTAGTTTTTAATGATGTGAGAAGATTCGGAAAAATATTTTTAGTTCCCAATATTAACAATATAGAAAGTATAGCTAAATTAGGGGTTGAACCTTTAGAGGATTGTTTTACCGAAGAAATTTTTATTAAAATATTAAACGAAAAGAAAAACAGTAAGGTAAAATCTTTTTTGATGAAACAAGAATCTATCACTGGGTTAGGCAATATTTATGCCAATGAAGTATTATATAGATCGAATATTCATCCTTTACGATTAATTTCTTCTCTTACCAAAAAGGAAGTTGGAAATTTGTACCAACAGATTAAATTGGTTTTGGGAGAAGCGATTATGCTTCGGGGGTGTACAGTAGCTGACGAAGCCTATCGAGATACAGATGGCGAAAAAGGAAAATACGCAAAAAAATTACAGGTTTATGCTCAAAAAGGAGAACCTTGCGCAAAGTGCGGATGTGCGATAGAAGTAGTAAGGATAGAAGGTAGAAGCTCATTTATCTGTCCACAATGTCAAAAAATTATAAAACAATAAATCCCTTTTTGGAAATACTAATTTGTTTTTTTGCTATCTTAAAGATTTACTAAATAACTACCTTGCCAATTAAATACTTACCACGAGATAGGAGTTTATGCTTGCTTAAATAAAGAAAAAATATTATAATATGTTAAAATACCATTTGCTACTTACCGTTCTTTTATAAAAAAATACTCTCTGAGCTGCCTCACCTAAAGTGAAAACGATGGTGGATCAGCCGATAGGGAATAAGAGGAAACTCTTATTCCTCCCGTGTTTGGAAAGGAGGATTAATATGATGGGTTGAATTTATATAACCAACACCGAACATAGTGTTGGTTTTTTTGTTACATTTCTAATTAAAATTAAAAAATGAAATTAGTAAAAAAGGAGTATCTCAGAAAAATGAAAAAAAATATTATTTTTCAAATAATATTAATATTAAGTATTAGTTTATTATTAATAGGTATGGTTTTTGCTGAGCCAATTCACTTGAAGATGGCTACAACTACCAGCACAGAAAATTCAGGTTTACTAGCAAGGTTACTTCCGCCTTTTGAGGAGAAATATAGTATAAAAGTAGATGTTATTGCTGTTGGAACAGGCGCAGCTATGAAATTGGCAGAGAATGGAGATGCAGATGTATTATTTGTACACGCTCGAGAAGCGGAAGATAAATTTATTGAAGCTGGATACGGAGTAAATCGCAGAGATGTCATGTATAATGATTTTATTATACTTGGACCATCTAACGACCCGGCAAAAATTAAAGAGGAAAAAAGTGCAGTTTCTGCCTTAACCAAGATATCTATTCGAAAAGCTTTTTTTATATCTCGAGGAGATAATTCTGGTACCGATCAAAAAGAAAAAGGTTTATGGAAAATTACCAACATTGTACCCGAGGGAACGTGGTACATGGAAGCAGGTCAAGGAATGGGTGCAACCTTACAAATTGCCGATGAAAAACAAGCCTATGTTCTTTGTGATAGAGCAACCTTTATTGCCTATAAAAATAAGGTAGGGTTAGTTATTCTTAGTGAAGGAGATCCACTACTTTTTAATCCTTATGGAGTAATAGCTATCAATCCTGACCGGTATCCTCATGTGAAGTATATGGAAGCCATGCAGTTCATAGCCTGGGTTACTTCTATAGAAGGACAAAAAATTATTAGAGAATACGAAATTGACGGAGAAATACTTTTTTATCCCGTAGCAATTAAATAGTCATTAGTATATCGTATTGCGTATCGCTTATCGCGTGAAGAAAATCAGAATCCAGAAATAGGAGCGCGATGTATCGTGCTAAAAGCAAACAAAAGATAAACAAAATAATAGGGGCACAATTCTTTGTTTCCCTATTAACTAAAGACTAATTTAAATAATAGGTATAGTGACCGACAGACTGGTAGACCAAAAAAACTTACTAATTAGTTAATCTACTAGATGGTTAATAAGTAAATTTGTGAATCAGTGAATTGGTCAGTTAGCAAATTGCCAAATTGGGGAATAGGTCAATTGGCGAATTTTTATATGGAGGGGATATTTTGGGTTTTGTTATCGAAGGAATAGAAAAAGCTTTCCAATTAATACTTACTTTAGATAAAGAGATATTTATTATCGTCTTACTTTCATTGAAGGTATCTTTAACTGCAATTTTTCTCTCCTCATTGTTGGGCGTCTATTTAGGATTTTTAATGGCAGTAAAAAATTTCTGGGGAAAAAATTTTATTATAGCTACAACAAATACTTTATTAGCTCTACCAACGGTAGTAGTCGGACTCATTATTTATTCCTTAATCTCCCGAAAAGGACCATTAGGAGTTTTTGGCTTATTGTTTACCCCTTCGGCTATGATTATTGGACAGTTCATATTGGCTACACCCATCATCATTGCTCTTACTCATTCTGCAATACAGGGAATCGATAAAAGAGTTAGAAGTACCACATTAACTCTGGGAGCAACGGAATCCCAATCTGCCTGGATGGTAATTAAAGAAGCGCGCTATGCAGTTTTGGCAGCAATAATTACTGGATTCGGGAGGGTAATCGCCGAAGTGGGAGCAGCCATGATGTTAGGAGGCAACATTAAAGGAAGCACTAGAACGATGACTACCGCTATAGCCCTTGAAACTTCTAAAGGCGAGTTTGGCTTTGGGATAGCCTTGGGTATTATTTTATTAACCATTGCTTTTAGTATAAATATCTTACTACATTATTTTCAGAGCAAGAAAGTGGGAAATTAATCAATGAACGAACCCATACTTAAAATTAAGAATGTAAAAAAAATTTATAATGGTAGAACTATATTAGATATAGAAAGTTTAAATTTTCAAAAAAGAAAAATTTATGCTATCGTCGGTCCAAACGGATCAGGGAAGACCACCTTACTTAATATTTTAAACTTATTAGAGAGACCTAACAAAGGTCAGATATTTTTAAATGGTCAAGAAATTTCCAATAAATCAAATGTTGATATATTAGGAATTCGAAGGAGAATGACTTTAGTAAATCAAGATCCTTTCTTGTTTCATTCCACCGTCTATGATAATATTGCCTATGGATTAAAAATAAGAGCTATTTCTTCTACAGAACAGCTAATAAGAGTAAAAAATGCTTTGGAAATGGTTGGGCTTTCCAATTTTGAAAAAAGAAGAGTTGATCAATTATCTGGTGGAGAAGCTCAACGAGTGGTCATTGCTAGAGCCTTAGTAATAGAACCGGAAATTCTTTTTTTAGATGAACCTACTGCCAATATTGATCAAAAATACATAGATATAGTAGAAAGAATTATTAAAAGAGTACAGAAAGAGATTAAAACTACCGTAATATTTACTACTCACGATCTTTCCCAAGCCTATCGTTTAGCTGATAAGGTGATTTCCCTTTTGGATGGTAAAATAATTAAACAAGTTCAGGACAACCTTCTTTGGGGAGAAATAGTAGAAGAAGATAGTTCAAAATGGTTCAATATTGGAGAAAATATTAAATTTGCGGTAGTAACTGAAAAAGTTGGACCGGCACATATTTCTATTGACCCAAGAGATATCATATTATCTTATGAACAGTTTCAATCCAGTGCCAGAAATTCCTTTTTAGGTAAAATAATAAAGATTATTGAGCAAAATCATTTGGTTAAATTAGAAATAGATATTTCTATCCCCTTGGTAGTGATTATTACCAGAGAATCATTTTTTAAGATGAATTTCACTCTAGGAAGCGAAGTTTATTTAACCTTTAAAGCTTCAGCAGTAAGATTATTTTAATTTTAAAAACAAGATATTTGTAAAACAATTTGTAAACAATTAGGAGATAAACATCGAAAATGGTAAAGCCCTTATTTAAAGTTCGTACCCCTCAAGAGGTCAAAATGTTACTAAAAGATCATTTAAATTTAAAGGATATAATCCAGAAAAACATAGAAGAAGTGGATATTAAAACAGCCTTGCATAGGTTTTTGGCGGAAGAGATAGTCGCACCTGCTAATCTGCCTGGTTTTAATCGTTCTACCATGGATGGTTATGCTATTAGAGCAGAAGATTCTTTTGGAGCAACTGATAATTTGCCTTCCTATTTGAAGATTATCGGAGAAATAAAGATGGGTATAAAACCTGAATTTAAGTCCTCCCCTGGAGAGGCGGTAAAAATATCTACCGGAGGTATGCTCCCTGAAGGAGTAAATGCAGTGATGATGTTAGAATATACTGAACAGATTGATAATAATACCGTTGAAATAAGGAAGTCAATCTCTCCCTGGGAAAATGTGGTTCGAGAGGATGAGGATCTAAAAAAAGGAGAAACTATATTAAGAAAAGGACAGAGGTTACGTTCGCAGGATATAGGAGTTTTAGCGGGAATAGGGAAAACAAGTATCAAAATCTATAAAAAACCAAAAATTGCTATTATTTCCACGGGCAATGAAATAATTCCAGCGGAAGGTGAACCTCGGATAGGGCAAATAAGAGATATAAATTCTTACACTCTTGGGGTTTGTATTGAAGAATCAGGTGGGCTTCCTGTTTATAAAGGGATAATTAAAGATGAAGCTATTTTATTGGAGCAGGAGGTTAAAAAGATTATTGAAGAAGATAAGATAGAAGCAGTAATTATTTCCGGCGGGAGTTCAGTGGGAATAAGAGATGTTACTCTAGAAGTGCTTAATAGATTAGGGAAACCCGGTGTATTGATTCACGGAGTATCAGTAAAACCAGGGAAACCCATGATACTTGCCATAGCTGACAACAGACCGATATTTGGATTGCCTGGTCATCCGGTCTCAGCGATGATTATCTTCGATCTTTTTGTGCGGCCTTTAATTAGTTGGTTACAAGGAGGAGAATTTAGTAATAATTATAGTAAAGAAATAGGAGCAGAATTAACTAGTAATATAGTTTCTGATTCAGGAAGAGAAGATTATATTAGAGTATTCTTATATAAAAAAGGTAAAAAATATTATGCTGAACCTATTCTGGGAAAATCAGGTTTAATTTCTACCATGGTTCGGGCTTCAGGTCTAATAAAGATTGGATTAAATATTGAAGGATTAGAAGAGGGCAGTAAAGTTATGGTTAAATTATTTTAATGTTGAATATGGCATCATAGCGACTAATCGGAGGAGGAAAAGTTGATTTGAAAAGAAATATTTATTTGAGTAAGCTAAGTTTGAAGGAAGCACAGGAAAAATTTTATAATACTCTATTAAAATATAAAATTGCTTATCCTTTAAAAGGGGAATTGGTTTCTACTGAAGATTCTTTGGGTCGGATTACTACGGAGTCAATTTTTGCTAAGATATCTTCTCCTTGTTGTCAGGCGGCAGCTATGGATGGAGTAGTAGTCAGAGCAAGTGATACTTATGAAGCTTCAGAATCTTCTCCCATTATTTTAAAGATTAATCAAGGTTTTCGTTTTATAAATACTGGTAATTCTATACCTCGAGGTTTTGACGCAGTTATAAAAATTGAAGATATTAATGTAATAGGTAAAATTGCGTCTGGGAAACTTGTAGAATCAGAAGAAAAAGAGATTAAAATATTTTCTGCCGCTTTTCCGGGGCAGCATATCCGAAATATAGGAGAAGATATTGTCGCTAACCAATTAATTATTCCTGTAAATTATAAAATTCGTCCGGTAGATATTGGGGCTTTATTAGCAGGCGGCGTCAATCAACTTTTTGTTCGTAGGAAACCTAGGGTAGCAGTGATTCCTACAGGTGATGAATTGATTCTACCGGGAGAAAAAATTAGCCCTGGTAAAATAATTGAATATAATTCTAAAATAATTAAAGGCTTAATTTATGAGTGGGGAGGAGAGGCAAGCATATTCGAAATAGTGAAAGATATTCCTCAGGATTTAAAAAAAGTTATACAAGAAGCCAATCAGCATAATGATATAGTAGTAGTTATTGCTGGTTCCTCTGCCGGCTCTAAAGATTTTGCTTCTGAGATGGTTAAAAGTTTAGGTGAAGTTATAGTTCACGGAGTAGCTATTATGCCTGGGAAACCGACAATTTTAGGAATCATTGATAATACCCCTTTTATCGGACTTCCTGGCTATCCAGTCTCAGCGATTATCTCCGCTGAACAATTTTTAAAACCTTTAATTTACTGTCAATTAGGTTTGACTATAAAAAAGCGAGAAGAGATTAAAGTAATTATGGCTCACAAAGTAGTGTCTCATTTAGGAGATGAAGAATTCTTAAGAGTAAAATTAGGAAATATAGATGGGAAAGTAATGGCTTATCCTCTTTCCCGGGGAGCGGGAGTCGTTACTTCTTTGTTAGAAGCAGACGCTATAATTCGTATTCCTTTACTTAAAGAAGGAGTAGATTTTGGAGAAGAAACAAGAGCTGAGCTTTTAGAAAATTTTAATAAAATAAAAAATAATATCATTGTAACCGGGAGTCATGATTTAATTTTGGATATTCTAAAGAATGAATTACAAGAAGAATTTTCCGATTATAATTTAGTCTCCTTTAATGTTGGCAGTATGGGAGGGTTATTAGCCTTAAAACAAAAAAGAACTCACCTTGCTACATCTCATCTATTGGATCCAGAGAGCGGAGAATATAATTTCCCCTATCTAAAAAAGATACTCCCTCAGAGAGAATTAAAAGTGCTGAATCTAACCTACCGAGAACAAGGAATAATGGTAAAAAGAGGAAATCCAAAAAACATTGAAAGAATAGATGATTTGGTAAAAAAGGATATAAAATTTCTTAATAGGCAGAAAGGATCAGGAACCAGAGTTTTATTGGATTATCTATTAAAAAAGAAAGGTATTGATCCTTTGGATATTCAAGGCTATTCTCTGGAAGAGTATACCCATTTAATGGTAGCGTCTGCAGTAGCGGAGGGAAATGTGGATGCTGGTTTAGGAATTTTATCTGCTGCCAAAGTATTTGGTTTAGATTTTGTGCCAGTGATAAAGGAGAGGTATGATATAATTATACCAAAAGAATATTATTCTTCATTAAAGATTCAGAAAATATTAACGATCATTCAATCAGAAAAATTTAAAAAAAAAGTTTTAAGTTTAGGAGGGTATGATCTTTCTCAATGCGGAAAGGTGATAGAGGCATGAGTCATTTAACGGATCATTTTGGGCGGAAAATTACTTATCTTCGAGTTTCTATTACTGATCGCTGTAACTATAGATGTGTTTACTGTCAGCCAGAAAAACAATTTGAATTTATTTCCCATGAAGAAGTTTTAAGATATGAAGAAATTGTGGAAATCATTAAAGAAGCAGTAGATTTAGGCATAACAAAAGTCAGGGTTACTGGCGGTGAACCTTTAGCTAGAAAGGGAGTGGGAGATTTTATAAAGAAATTAAGAGAAATTAAAAAATTAGAAGATATATCTTTAACCACTAATGGCTTTTTTTTAAGTGAGTATGCCGAAAAATTAAAAGATGCAGGACTAAATCGTGTAAATATCAGTTTAGATTCTCTGCAGGAGGAAAAATATAAAAAAATTACCGGCGGAGGAAGTTTAAAGAAAGTATTAAAAGGAATTGATTCTGCTTTAAAAGTAGGGTTATTGCCTATTAAGATTAATACGGTACTCATCAGAGGAGTTAATGATGACGAGGTAGAAGATTTTATAAAATTAACTTTAGACAATCCATTAAACATACGTTTCATTGAATTTATGCCCTCTAAAGAAGATCTAAAGGATAGTTATAAGGAGAAATTTATTTCAGTTTTAGAAATCAAAAATAGTTTAGCGGAAAAATACTTATTTGTACCTGTTAAAACACGCATAGATAATGGTCCGGCAAAATATTGTCAGATTAAAGGTGGTCAAGGCACTATAGGTTTTATTGCTGCTTTAAGTCAGCACTTTTGTGAAACCTGTAATCGGATAAGGTTAACTTCCGAAGGCAAACTAAGACCTTGTTTGTTTTCCAATAAAGAGGTTGATATTAAGCGGGCATTAAGAAATGTGGAAACTAATGATAAAATCATTAGATCTAAAATAATAAGAAAAAATATTGAAGAAGCAATAAATATAAAACCTAAAGGCCATAAATTAAATAAAAAATTATCAAATAGAGATTTTTTCAAAATGTCTAAAATTGGAGGATAACTGATGAAAGAAAAAGAGCTAAGCCATTTCAATAAAAATGGGAGGGTACGCATGGTGGATGTTGGAGGCAAAGAAGATACCCAGCGAATAGCTATTGCGGAAGGTTCTGTCGTTATGCAGCCGGAGACCTTAAAAATGATTAAAGATAGAAAACTTGCTAAGGGAGATGTTTTAGCAGTAGCCCAAGTGGCAGGCATTATGGCTGCAAAAAAAACCTATCAGATTATTCCTATGAGTCATCCTTTATTGCTTACTAACGTAGATCTTAATTTTACCATAAATGAGAATGAAAATAAAATTATTATTCAGTCTAAAGTTAAAACTATAGGCAAAACCGGAGTGGAACTAGAAGCTTTGACTGCAGTAGCAGCTGCCGGTCTGACCATTTATGATATGTGTAAAGCAGTAGATAGGGGGATGATTATTCAATCGATCTACCTCTTAGAAAAAAGTGGTGGCGAGAGCGGGCATTTTTTAAGAGCACCAAAAAAAGGGGATGGAATAAACAGATGAATAATACGAAAAAAAAATACAAAGTGGAAAAAATAAAAGGAAGAGTAGTAGCTGTATGTCGAAGTGAAAGGAAAGGAACTGTAAAAAGAAAAATAACCGAAGGATTATTGATCAAGGACTTTGGTTTAAAAGAAGATGCTCATTCAGGAAAATGGCATCGGCAGATAAGCTTATTAGGAATAGAAAGTATTAATAAGATGAACGAAAAAGGAATTGAGATAAAATATGGGGATTTTGCTGAAAATCTCACCGTAGAAGGTATTGTTCTAAATCAACTGTCTCTAGGAACGAAATTGAAAGTTGGAGAAAATGTGTTATTGGAAGTAACCCAAATAGGAAAAGAATGCCACCATGGTTGCGAAATTAGAAAAAAGATCGGGGATTGTGTCATGCCAAGAGAAGGAATATTTGCTCGAGTTTTAGAGGGTGGTAAAGTAAAAGCCGGTGACGGAATTGAGGTAGTTTCAAAATGATTAAAGTGGGAATTTTAACCATAAGTGATAAAGGGTCAAAAGGAGAGAGAGAAGATCTAAGCGGAAAAGTAATTGAAGAAATGGTCAAAAAGATTAATGGAGAAGTTAGATATTATAAAGTTATTCCAGATGAAAAGGATATGATTAAAGAAGAGCTGGTGAAAATAGTTGATAAATTATATCTCGATTTAATTCTAACTACCGGAGGAACAGGTGTAAGCAAAAGAGATATTACTCCAGATGCTACCTTAGAAGTGATAGAGAAAGAGGTTTCAGGGATTTGTGAAATCATCAGAAGTGAGAGCTTTAAAAAGACCAATCGAGCGATATTATCCCGGGGGGTGGCAGGAATTAGAAAAGAAAGTTTAATTATTAATTTACCCGGCAGTCCTAAAGGAGTAAGAGAATCGTTAGAAATAATCTTACAGGCATTACCCCACGGTATAGAAATTTTAAAGGGAGAAGCTTCTGAATGCGGAAAAAACAACGAGGAATTGGGTGAAAACTAGTGAAAGCTCTATTTTTAGGTACCGGTTCAGGTATACCTACTTCGATACGCAATGTATCTTCTATTGCGCTTGTTTTTATTAATAAAAACAAATTGTGGTTATTTGATTGCGGAGAAAGCACTCAACAGCAGATCCAAAAAACCTCTTTGAAATTATCTAAATTGGAAAAGATTTTTATTTCTCATTTACACGGGGACCATTTATTTGGACTTCCCGGGTTATTAGCTTCACGGGGTTTAAGAAGCGGAGAAAATCAAAAAAAGATTCAAGTATTTGGTCCCGAAGACATCGATATATATTTGCAAGAAACCCTCAATATAACCAAAACTTATATCCCTTATGAAATTGAGATAAAAATTATTCCAACAAATTTATCAACTGGGATAATCTGGGAAGATGAGGAGGTTGTAGTTCGATATACAGAAGTAAATCATAATGTGAGAACTTATGCCTATTCTGTCGAAGAAAAAAAGGATAGAAATCATTTTTTAATAGAAAAAGCCCGTCGATTAAATATTCCTCCTGGTCCAATTTATCGTACTCTGAAAGAGGGTAAAGCAGTTGAATTACCAAATGGAAGAATCTTTCAGGGTAAAGATTTTTTAAGCAAAGTTAAAAAAGGTAGGAAGCTAGTCTTTAGTGGTGATACGACTTATTGTAAAAATTTATTGCACCTGGCTAAATGTGCCGATCTCTTGATTCATGAAGCAACTTTTTCCCAGCAAGAAGATGATCTGGCTAAGAGAAATTTTCATTCAACTACCACAATAGCTGCCCAGGTTGCTCAGGAAGCCCAAGTTAAACAGCTAATTATTACCCACATTAGCTCGCGATATAGCTCGAATAATAAGTTAACTATAAAAGAGAGTGATTTACTTACCGAGGCTCAGAGCATATTTCCTGTAACTATATTAGCAGAGGATTTTATGGAATATGAAATATCAGGATGATTGACAGGATATAAAAAAATGCTAAAAAACTTGAAATTTATCTTTTTTTAAGGTATGCTTTTTATGTTATAATTATTTTTTCTTTTAAAAAGGAGAATTATCTGCTAAGATAATTAAAAATATTTGGTCGATAATCACAAAAAATAAAAATTAAATTCAACCTTAATTAATTAATAAATTTCAAAATTGGTTATTATAATAGAAGGAGGAAAATATAAAATGAAGGCTGTAGTCGATAAGGATTTATGTACTGGATGTGGATTGTGCGAAGATACCTGCCCTGAAGTATTTGAAATGAAAGATGATATAGCTACGGTAAAAGTTAGCAAAGTACCGGATGATCTGATTGAATCATGTAAAGAGGCTGCCGATGGGTGTCCGGTAGAAGCCATAACTTGCGAATAAAATAAGACAAGAAAAGAAAAAAATGAGAAACATAAATAAAAAAGAGCAGATTTGATTTTAAATCTGCTCTTTTTTATTTATGGCGATACTCGAAGCAAGTTTTATCATGGTTATTGCAAACTTTAGTGGGGTAGTAAGAGGAAGATTAGAGAAAAAAGAATAGTCACAATTTAAAAAAGGGAAGTAAGCTATACCCATGGATACTATAATAATAATTTTTCCCGAGATCAAAGTACGAGAAAGTTGATCACCATGTATCGCAGTAACCTAAATAAAATAAGGACAATTATGCTTATTTATCCAAAAAGTAAGCTATAATAGAACCAGGGGTAAGTCTACCCAAAACCAGAAGAAATTTTTTCACCGAAGAAAACTACCCCCAAAGTATTGACACAGACCGACCCAAACATTTTATTGTATTTTTTGTAAAATAATGATATAATACAAAAAAATGAAAGAATAGGAAGTGAGAGACGGATTTAAAAAATCCTAAAAATGTTTAAAATCGGTGATAAAGTATCTCACCCTTCATTTGGGGTTGGAGATATTGAAAAAATAGAAGAAAAAAAAGTATTGGGGCAAAAAGAAAAATATTATATTCTAAAATTGATGGTAAATGAGATGACCTTAATGGTCCCAATAAATAAAGCCGAAGAAATTGGCTTAAGGTGCATTATTGACCCTGACACTGTCCCAGATGTTTTAAATGTATTAAGTGATAGAATAGACGATGAAATGAATGAAAATTATAAGCAGAGGATAAGATCTCAAACAGAAATGGTGGACAGCGGAGATATATTAAAAGTAGCACAGGTAGTAAAGAACTATACCCATCGGGGAACTGAAGAAAAATTGTCATCTACTGAGCGGGGATTATTCGAGAGGGCTCGCAAAATCTTAGTAGGCGAAATTAGCGTTGCATGTAATATTGAAAAAAATAAAGCGAAATATATCATTAAAAATGCAGTTAACGAAGGGGATAGAAATAGACAGGCTAAAAATCATTGAAAAAATAAAGATTTTATAATATCGATAATAACTTAATAAATTAGAAAAAAGTCTATAGGAAACTATAGGCTTTTTTTGTGAATGATTATAATAATTATAAAGAATTACTTTGATTTGAAAAAATAATAATGATATATTATAAAAAAATAGACATCGCTTTTACAGTTAGCCGATTGCTGGATAATTACTTTTATACTAATATAATTAATAATTTCAAATATTCTTCATCCCTTAACTAACCAATCCTGGTTAGTAAGTGGTTATGTTTATAAAAAATTAAACAAAGAAGGAGAGAGGTTTATCATGGCTATAATTATTGATGGAAGAAGAATTGCTAAGGAGATTAATGAATCTTTAAAAATAAAAGTAGAAAGTTTTATTAATCAGCATAAAATAACTCCCAAATTAGCAGTAATTGTTGCAGGAGAAGATCCTGCATCTTTATTTTACGTAAAAATGATTACTAAATCTTGCGAAAGGGCTTCTATCGATTTTGAAAAACATAGTCTACCCTCCGAAACCTCAGAAAAAGAAGTTTTAAAACTCATAAACGGTTTGAATAAGAATAAAAAAGTAAGCGGGATTATAGTGCAAGTTCCTCTTCCCCCGCAGATAAATCAGGAGCGGATTCAGGAAGCAGTAGATCCTTCTAAAGACGTAGACTGTTTTAATCCTATAAATATGGGAAGGCTGGCTTTGAGTAAGCCGCTATTTTTGCCTTGCACGCCTTATGCAGTATTTGAATTAATAAAAAGAGAAAATATTACAATAGAAGGAAAACATACTGTCATTGTGGGGAGGAGTAATATTGTAGGAAGACCAATGGCTCTCATACTTCTTCAGAAGAAGCAGTTTGCCAACGCTACTCTTACCATCTGTCATTCTCGAACTAAGGATTTAAGCTACTTTACTCGCCAGGCAGATAATCTAATTGCCGCAGTAGGAAAACCCGAGATAATTAAAGAGGATATGGTAAAAGATGGAGTAGTAATTATAGATGTAGGAACAAATGAAGTAGAAGGAAAATTAGTGGGAGACGTAGCTTTTCGGGAAGTTGTAAATAAAGCATCTCTAATTACTCCGGTGCCCGGAGGTGTTGGACCGATAACAAATGTTATGCTCATGCAGAACACTTTAAAAGCAGCGAAAAAATTAGTTAATTAACCAATTTGCTAATTTACCAATTGATCAATTATGTTAACTACCCAATTAAACTGTTTTACAATTTAGTAGCTAATTTCAATTAATTAATAAGTAGGACAGACGTGTTGCCTGCCTATTATTTTTTAGTTTTAATTCGCTACGATGATTTAGAATAATTCAACTATGTTCACTCCGAGTTTAAATAAACTTTAAGTTGTTAATATATTACTTTTTGCATATTACTCATTACAAAACATAATAGGTGCCTTACCTATTCATTTTTTTTGATCTTTTTATCTTTTCAATATTTATCATTAAGGCGGCGATATCCGAAGGAGTTACTCCGGGGATTCTTTTAGCCTGGCCCAAAGAAATTGGTTGCACTTCCAAAAATCTTTCCTTACCTTCATGAGAAATACCATGTAAATTACTATAATTAATATTTTTAGGTATTTTATAATTTTCTAACTTCTTAAATCTTTTTACCTGAATTTCTTGTCGTTTAATATACCCGGCATATTTTATTTGAATTTCGACTTGCTCGGTTATCTCGGCAGGCAATTTTGGCCTATTGGGATCGATAGATGTGGTTTGATGATAATTTATTTCCGGTCGAGTAAGTAAAGTAGCTAAAGTAGTAGCTTTTGATAGAGGGGTAGTACCCAATTTATTTAGTAATTCATTTACTTCTTGGCTGAAATGAACTACTACCTGTTCTAATCTTTCCTTTTCGTGTTCAACTAGTTTTTTCTTTTTTAGAAATTTTTTATATCTTTTTTCAGAAATTAATCCCATCTTATATCCATAAGGAGTAAGTCTTAAGTCGGCATTATCCTGTCTTAATAAAAGTCTATATTCCGCCAATCCGGTTCTTAAACGATATGGCTCTGTCACGCTTTTGGTAACTAAATCATCTATCTCTACAGCAATATAGGCTTCCGAGCGATCTAAAATTAGAGGCATTCTATGGTTTAACCACTGGACCGCATTTATCCCTGCCAGCAATCCTTGTTCAGCTGCTTCTTCATATCCTGAGGTTCCATTAACCTGTCCGGCTAAAAATAGCCCTTTGATTGCTTTAGTTTCTAATGAATATTTTAATTGGTTTGGATATATAATATCGTATTCAATAGCATATCCATAGCGTATAATCTTGCTATTTTCCAAACCTTCAATAGTATATAAAGCTTCCTGTTGAACATCTGCCGGAAGACTAGTAAAGAAACCCTGTAGGTATATCTCTTCAGTATTATATCCCTCTGGTTCTAAAAATATCTGATGTGATTCTTTTTCAGGAAATCTAATTATTTTCTCTTCTATAGAGGGACAATACCTGGTAGCTGCACTTTGAATAGTGCCATTAGAGAGTGGTACCCTTTGGATATTATTTTGGATTACCTGATGAGTTTTTTGATTGGTACGGGTCATAAATACCGAAAAATCTTTATATATCTTTCCTTTATTTTCAAAAGAAAAAGACAAGGGAATATTCGAACTTTTCTGTTCCTTCATCTTGGAAAAATCAACCGTCCTTCTATCTATTCGAGGAGGAGTACAGGTATTTAATCTTCCAATTTTAAAACCCAACTCCTTAAGATTTTCTGCCAAATCATTTGAGGCAAGTTCCCCGGCCCTTCCTGCTGAACAAGTGGTTTTTCCAATATAGATTTTCCCATTTAAGAATGTTCCGTTAGTTAAAATTATCGTAGGAGAATAAAATTCCAAACCACTTTTAACTATTACTCCTTCTATCTGACTATTGTTTACTAATAATTTTGTTACCATCTCCTGTTTCAAATCTAAATTATTTTGGTTTTGGAGAGCGTAAATCATTTGTTGAGTATATAATTTTTTATCTATCTGGCCTCTTAAAGCCCACATAGCGGGACCTTTGCTGGTATTTAACATTCTTATATGAATAGTGGCTTTATCGGCATTTTTAGCCATTTCTCCGCCTAAAGCGTCTATTTCTCGGGTTACATGCCCTTTGCCGGGTCCTCCAATAGAAGGATTGCAAGGCATTAGGGCAATATTATCTATATTAGAAGTAAGGAGAAGTGTTTTTGCACCCATTCTGGCAGCGGCAAAAGCAGCTTCGCAACCTGCATGGCCTGCACCAACTACAATTACCTGATATTGATATGGTTTCATTTTTTCACTTCTCCTTTATCCTGGATTAAATATAGAAATTATATTTGCCTAATTTAATTATGTATTTTTAATCTGTTAGTTATTTACCTAGCTCGCTGGTTAATTAGTTAAAGCATTATTAGTATTAAACTTGCTAACTAATTAACTCATTTATCTTGCATTTTGTATTTGAAACTAACGACTATTTACTATTTGTTAAAGACTACTTTATTTTTACTTTGCATATTCTAATATATTTTTAAGTTTCCCGCAAGTTAGAAGGGAAAGTATTGATACTAAATTTTTCGGTTTCTCTTGCCTGGGAAAAATTAATATGTTATACTTTTTATGGAGAGATGACCGAGTGGTCGAAGGTGGTTGCCTGCTAAGCAATTGAGCGGGTTAAGGCCTGCTCCGAGGGTTCGAATCCCTCTCTCTCCGCCATTTGTTAAAAGTTAAGAGGGCTGCTCCATTGCACGATTTAAGGGAAAACCGTAGTATTTTTTATTACGCTATTGGTAAAACTAAAACAGACTATTTATTTTATGTTATATTCGAAAGTGTTAAAAATTGTCTCAACCTTTGACCGGGTGGTGGCAATTTTTTTTATTAGCGAACATAGACAGAATTCTAAATCTTATCTAAAGGGAGAAGAAATTATGAAATTAGATAGAGGTGATTTTGAAACGGAAAATTTGATTGTTTGGGAAAAAACTATTCGAGAATTATTCCCGATAGCAATCCCAAACAATTGCCTTTGGAAGAATATCGATAGTATAATTTCAATTCTTGATAAATTAGGAAAAATAGAAAATTTAAATCATACTCTCTTCCCTGCCGGGGGAGGCCATGATTTAACCGGTGCTAAAAAATCATCAGAAAAAGGGTGTATTGAATTTACTACTCCGAACTCGGTAAGAATTATTAAACCGAAAGTACTTGAATTCAATTATTTTCCCAATAATGCGATCTGGGCTTATTTTCGTTTAGAAACTGCTGGTTTAAAGCCAATTACCCCGGACATTGACCCATCTTCTATTAAAGAAAAGATAACTGAATTGGAACAGGGTCATTATGTAGAAAAAGAAATTTGGGAAAAAGGTTATTTGGGGTATAATAAAAATAACAATCGAATCTTGCTACCGAAAAGCGCAAGGTTAGTTTCCAGATATTTTAGGGGTTCATTTGTGATATTTCCCAAAAGTTCTCCTTATCACAAAAATCATGCCACTTATGATGCCAGACATGATAGGATGAATAGCAAAAAGTTTAGACAATATATTGAAAAATGCATATTAATATTCAATCACGTAAACTAAATTGTATTCCATAACTATTAATAATTCAGTTACCCGATCTGTAAGTTTGCCCGCTAAGGATTAGTTAATCAGTTATTGGCAGGACAAGTGTATTGTGTATATACCACAACTTACTGAAAATTATCAACCAAAAGTCATTTGATGCTAATAACTAATTTATTCCATCGAAAGAGGAGGATAAATAATCATGAGTATACATGTTGGAGCCAAAAAAGGAGATATCGCCGACACAATTTTGCTTCCCGGGGACCCGTTAAGGGCAAAATATATTGCCGAAAAATTCCTTTCGGAAGTTTTCTGTTACAATGAAGTACGTGGTATGTACGGATTTACCGGAACTTATCAAGGAAAAAGAATTTCTGTCCAGGGGACAGGTATGGGTGTACCTTCAATATCGATATATATAAATGAACTTATCACCCATTATAAGGTAAAAAATTTAATCCGAATCGGGAGTTGTGGCTCCATGCAAGCAGAAGTTAAAATAAGAGATGTTATTTTGGCAATGAGTGCATCAACGGATTCGAATATTAACAAGATACGATTTAATGGTATGGATTATGCTTCTACTGCAAATTTCGATCTTTTAAAAAAGGCTTATGATATTGCCTTTGGGAAAGGTATTTCGGTAAAAGTAGGGAGTATTTTAACGACTGATACCTTCTATCATGATGACCCCAATTCCTGGAAGCATTGGGCAAATTATGGAGTATTGGCAGTAGAAATGGAAACAGCTGCTTTATATACTTTAGCTGCAAAATTTAAAGTTAATGCTCTTTCGATTTTAACTGTTTCCGATAGTTTAGTGACCTCAGAAGTGACCACTTCAGAGGAACGACAAAGCACTTTTAATCAGATGATTAAAATTGCATTAGAATTGATCAAATAATAGATAATTTAAAAATATGAATTTGAATAGATGGTGAAACATGAAAAGAAATTCAATTGAACGTTTTTGGGAGATCGATTTCTTCCGGGGAATTGCCATTATAATGATGGTGATTTACCACTTACTTTATAACCTGCACTATTTTGCTCATTATAATATCAATGTCTATTCCGGTTTTTGGATGTACTTTGCCCGTACCACTGCTACACTATTTATATTTTTAGTCGGTGTATCACTTTCTGTTAGTTTTTTCAGAACTAAGAAAATTCATAAAGATAGCAATAAATTATTCATAAAATATCTCAGAAGGGGTTTGAAGATATTTTCCTGGGGTTTGATTATTAGCTTGGTGACGCGGATATTTTTGGGTAAGGCTTTTGTAATTTTTGGCATACTTCACTTAATAGGAATTTCCATTATCTTAGCATTTCCTTTTCTTAAACTCCGTTACTGGAACTTGTTAATAGGATTTCTTTTTTTATCTTTAGGAGCATATTTAAAGAATTTTTCTTTTAATTTTTATTGGCTATCGTGGTTAGGATTTAGACCAACTCAATTTTATTCGGTAGACTATTTCCCCCTTTTACCCTGGTTTGGAGTGGTTTTGATCGGTATTTTTTTTGGCTATGTGCTCTATTCAGATTACTCTCGAAGATTTCAAATTATTGACCTTTCTCTCTTTTTAGGGATAAAAGTTTTCTGTGTTTTAGGAAAACACTCTTTGTTCATTTACTTAATACATCAACCTCTAATAATAGCAATGCTCTTTCTTTTCGGCATGGTGGATATAAATTTATTTTAATGGGGTAAAAAAATAAATTATTACAAATAGGTTATTTGAGATTTTTTACTATTTTGTTGAATTGATCTCCCCGGTCAAATTCATTTTTAAACATCCCGAAACTGGCTGCCGCAGGGGAAAGGATAATAAGGTCATTTGCTTTAGCTTGCTGTATAGCTATTTCTATCGCCACTTTAAGGTTGGTTGTTTGGATAATTTTTTCTGAATCGAGATGTTTTTTTAAGGTGGAAAATATTTTTAAAGAGGCAGTGTAATCAGGGTGTTGCAAGAGGATAATCTTTTTAATTTTTTTATTTTGCCCTATAGCTAGTCCAAAGTTTTTATAATTTAATTCTTTATCTTTGCCACCAAGAATCAAAATAATATATTCCTTGGAAAAAGACTCTAAAGCAGCTAAGGTAGCTTCCGGAGTAGTGGCACAGGTATCATTATAAAATTTAATCCCTCTATACCTACCAATAAATTCTAATCGGTAAGAGATCCCGGGAAATTGTTTTAAGGCTTTTAGAATGATTTTTCCGGGGATATTATGAATAAATCCTACCGTACTCGCGGCTAAGATGTTTTCCAAATTATGTGATCCGGGCAAAGGGAGATCGGAAATTTTAGCAAAGACAGTTTTATGTCCTTCTAATTGAAAGGCTAATTCATCATTTTCAAAATAACAACCCGGTTCTATCTTTTTTTTAGCACTGAACCAGTAAAGCGGCAAATTAGTTTCTTTTTTAATTTTAATGGTTTCTTCATTATCATAATTTACTATCAGGTGATCATTTGGGTTTTGGTATTGGAAAATTAATTTTTCTGCCCGTATATACTCTTTATAATTAGGGTAGCGATCTAAGTGATCTGGTAGGATATTAGTGATGACTGCGGTTCGAGGTTTAAATTTGTGGTGTTTCATTCCTTCCATCTGCCAGGTAGATATCTCTAAAATTACCCAAGTTTGAGGGGTAATTTTTTCTAAAATATCTAAAACGGAGATCCCGATATTTCCGGCTAAAATTGTATCTTTTTGCGCTTCTTTAAAAATATGGAAGATAAGTTGGGATACCGTGCTTTTTCCTTTGGTTCCGGCAATGGCAATGATATTTCGAGAAGGACATTGTTGAAAGAAAAGATCCAAATCGGTTTTGATAGGAATTTTATATTCTCGAGCAATTTTTAAATACTTTGAATTATGGGAAACGGCCGGATTTTGAATAACCATATCTGTATTAATAAAATCTTCTTCTCTATGTCTGCCTAAAATATATCTAATATCAAAGTTTTTTAATTTTTCTAAAGAAGATCTAAGTTCTTTTTCGGTTTTTAAATCAGTAATTAAGACTTTAGCACCGGCTTTTACTAAAAATCGGGCAACTCCTAATCCACCCTGATTTAATCCTAATCCCATTATGGTGACTCTTTTATTTTTCAAATTTTCAGGATTTTTGGTCATTTAAGGCTTAATCCTCTTGTGCTTATCC
>DSEL01000001.1 GCA_011056645.1 Candidatus Atribacteria bacterium | reverse complement strand
CCCCTGTATCCACAATATCTGACATAAGTGTAGGTAAATATAATTCCGAAAGTGATTGTACGAAAACAAACACCATAACCCCTATGATTGATAACTTATAGGGTTTTAAGTTTTTTAATAATCTAATCATTGCAAATCTGCTCCTGTAAGTAAAATTTTTTCTACCGTCTAGTCATCTAATTTACTAAAAATATTTTGTATCTCTTCAAAGCTATCATTTAATTTCTGCATATCTTTATCTTTAAGCACTTCCAGTCGCTTTATGATTAATTTCTTCAAATGACTCTTGTGAAATTCAAGAAATTTTTCTCCTTTTGGGGTAATCATCAAGTTGATGATCCGTCGGTCTTTTTCATCTGTTTGTCTTTTCAATAAACCTTCTTTAATTAATTTGTCGGCTAAAGTAGTCATATTCGGCTTTGAAATTAACAATTTCTGACCATAATAGCGCATGGGTTTACCACTGTCTTTTTTGATATGCAATAGCAGCTGTAAATGCTGTCTTGGCGGTTTGTTAAAATAAGCCTGCCGAAAAATTTTTTTATGGAATAGGGGCATATAGCTTAGAAGATATTCAATGGTTTGATTTCGGTTAACTTTTTGACTCATGTTCCCCCTCCTTTTTTAAATTTATGGTTATATTTTATAACAATTATATAATAAAACTATTATAAAATACACTTTTATTTATTCTTTGTCAAGCTTATTCGGAGTAATTTTTAAATGACCATTACTCACCTAACATTGTAAATGGTATTTTTTAGTATTATAATATAAACAGTACATCAACAAAATCTGCTAATTACATAATTCTGTATAGGAATAGGAGGATGGCTAAAAACTCTAAGTTCCAAAAGTACAAAGCAAAGAGGAAAAGGGATTTATTTTTACCGTTATCCTTCCGATAGGTGATTGTTGAATTATGAATATTTACCAATTTTTACATTTTATTACATTTTTAATCTATTCCTGCTTGTTAGTTTTTTTGTTATGGAAAGATCCAAAATCCTTACTTAACAGGGTTTGTGCTGCTCTCCTTGCTTGTTTTGCTGTATGGAGTTTTACCTTGATTTTTATTTATAATCCAAGTGTCTCGAAAGATACTAGTGTATTATTTTATAATATTGGTTCCCTGGGGTGGATTAGTTTCGCAAGTTTCTCTTTGTGGTTTACTCTTATTTTCACCGAAAAGAAAAAGATATTAAAAACAAGAATTATTTATCTCTTTATCTTTATTCTGCCTTTGTTACTTATCTATACACAGTGGACCGGTCTTTTATCCGCAGATTATATTAAACAATCCTGGGCATGGAAAAGGGTTTGGTCAGACTCAATCTGGACCTATCTTTTTTACATTTATTACCTTTCATTTATAATAATAGTGCTTTATCTATATTTAAATTTCGGAATAAAGACAAGAGAACCAACTAAGAAAAAACAGGTAAAAATAATCTTTATCACTGCTTTATTTTCCCTTGTTTTTGGCACTTTGATAGAGGTAATACTTCCGGAATTGAATATTCCCAAGATACCTCCTATTCCCTCCTTGGGAAATGTGATTACGCTTATCTGGGCATTTGGAATGGTCTATGCCATAGCTAAATATAAACTGATGGTCATCACCCCAGCCCTGGTTGCTGAGAACATTATTTCCACCATGGCTGATTCTTTGATTTTATTGGATAGAGAAGGAAATATAATTAGTGTAAATAAAGCTACTTTGGATTTATCAGGATATGGAGAAGATGAATTAACAGAAAAATCAGTGGAGATGCTTTTTACAGAAAAGGATTTTAAAAGTACCTTGTTAGATAAAACTATTAAGAAAGAAGCTATTAGAAATTATGAACTTGGTTTTAAAACAAAAACAAAAGATATTATTCCAATACTTTTTTCAAGTTCTACTATAACGGACGAGGCAGGAGGTATGGCTGGCATTGTTTGTATG